>JALYTP010000212.1 GCA_030854225.1 Pseudomonadota bacterium | reverse complement strand
GCCGGAAGGGGCGGGCGAAGTCAGGCCTTGTTGGCCTGACGCTTGGCCATGAAGGCGAGGCGTTCGAACAGCATCACGTCCTGCTCGTTCTTCAGGAGCGCCCCGGCGAGCGGCGGGATCGCCTTGGTCGGGTCGCGGTTCTGGAGCACGTCGAGCGGCATGTCCTCATGCAACAGCAGCTTGAGCCAGTCGAGCAATTCGCTGGTGCTCGGCTTCTTCTTCAACCCCGGCACGTCGCGCACGTCGTAGAAGATGTCCATCGCCTTGCTCACGAGAATCTTCTGGATACCCGGAAAATGCACGTCGACGATCGCCTGCATCGTCTCGCGGTCGGGGAATTTGATGTAGTGGAAGAAGCAGCGACGCAGGAATGCGTCGGGCAGTTCCTTCTCGTTGTTCGAGGTGATGACGACGATCGGCCGCTCGGTCGCGCGCACCGTCTCCTTGGTCTCGTAGACATGGAATTCCATGCGATCGAGTTCCTGCAACAGATCGTTGGGGAATTCGATATCCGCCTTGTCGATCTCGTCGATCAGCAGGACGGGGGGCGTTTCGCGGGTGAACGCCTCCCACAATTTACCCTTGCGGATATAGTTCGAAATGTCGTGGACGCGCTCGTCGCCCAACTGGCCGTCGCGCAGGCGTGCGACGGCGTCATATTCGTACAGGCCCTGCTGCGCCTTGGTGGTGGATTTGACGTTCCACTCGATCAGTTCGGCGTCGATCGCCTTGGCGATTTCGTAGGCGAGCACGGTCTTTCCGGTGCCGGGCTCACCCTTCACCAGCAACGGCCGGCGCAGCGTGACGGCGGCGTTGACCGCGACCTTCAGGTCATCGGTCGCGACATAGCTCTGCGTCCCCTCGAAGCGTTGCATTCGGCCAACCCCGTTTCATTCGAAAATCGGGTTTGGCGATAGAGGAAGTCCGCCCGCCGGCGCAAGCGGCGCGGGCGTCAGTGGTGGTCGCGGGCGGGGTGATCGCGGGCGCTGGCGCGCGCGTCGAGCAAGGTCCACAGCCCGCGGTGCTGCGCGAGCAATTGTTGCGCCCCGAACGCCATCGCGCGCTCGACCGCCGGGGTATCGGCAGCCACCGTCATGAGGCTGGCGGTCTCCGCATATGGCGGAAGCGCGAGCGGCGCGGCCTCCATCCCGAACCGGCGCGCGGCGAGATCGAGCACCCGGCGCACCGCGACCCAATCGACCGCCAGCGCGATCGCCGCGCCGACCGCACAGCCAGCGCGATCGGACTGGGCCAGCATGTCGAGCGCGTGGCGTTGGGCCGAACCTGCCGCCTCCGATTCGGCCTGACCCGGGGTCGAGGGCATCGGCCCGGCGGCGGCCGTCAGCCGCGCCAGATAATCGCGTTCCGTCGCGAACGCCTGCCCGGTCTGGCCGAGCCAGGCGAGCATGGCGGGCTGGTGCGTATGGCCGGCGGCATGATCGATCACGCCGGGATGCCGCCCGTGCAGCGCGCTCAATGCATGCACCGCATCCGACAGGTCGCGCATGGCCGGCACGCCCGTCATCAGCCGGCGCACCATCCGATGCGCGGCGCTGCCGTCGGCTGTCACCAGCGCCTCGATCGTGCCCCAGCCGCCAGGGCGTGTGCCATATGCCGAATCGAACGCCATGAACCTGTCGATCTCGCTCCCGTTCGCCCCACGACGAATGTCGTCGAGCGGGTCGTTACAGGGCGGGGATATACCGAAGCGCGTAAAGACGCGGTTTACAGGCGCTTAAGGCAGTTTCAACCTGCCGGTGTCGCGGCGATGATCGCGGTGAGCCCGGCAACGGCCATCCCGGCGCGGCGCGGTGCGATGCCGATCCGCACGAGGAGCGGCGCCGCGCGGTTGACCAGCAGCACGGCCGAAACCGCGCGCGGGGCGCCGTCTACGCTAACCGCCTCGATCGTGTCGGCCACGCCCGCGCGCCCGCCGATCTCGACCAGCGACACGAACCGCACATTGGCGAGCGATGCCGGATCGAGGCCGGTGAGCCGCGCGAGCGAGGCATCGGGCGCCTCCAGATACCCGCGCAGGCTGATCGCTGCCGTCGCGATGCCGTCGATCGCGGCGATCGCCTGATCGACGGCGGCGATCGCCTCGCGCGCGTCGCGCCATTCGCTATCGATCGTGGTGTCGCGCGCGATCACCAGCAAGCCGCCGCGATGCGGTTCGATGCGCAGCGCCAATCGTCGCGAGGGATGCGTGGAGGAGGGCAGATCGAGTTCGTCGGCCATCCCCGTCGCCAGAACGCGCGCGATCGCGCCACCCAGCAGGACATTTGTTTCCGACGACGCCAGTGCGGCCAGCGGCGCGCCGATATCCGCCAGCGTGCCGAAATGGCGCCGCGCCGCCAGGCTGGCCGTGAGGACGCGCCCCGCAGGATCGGCGATGAGCACCATGTCGCTGGTGGCGGCAAGCAGCGCGTGGATATCGCCGTCGCCGACCTCCGCATCCTTGCCGTGCGGCGCACACAGCGCGTCCATCACCTCGACCGACGTCAATACCAGCCGGGGGCGGCCGCGATGCAGGATATAGACCGGCTCGCGCGTCGCGCGGTCCTGCCACACGCCGAAGCGGCGCACGAAATCGGACGAGGTGACCAGTTGGTCGCGGGGCGGAACGACGGCAAGCATGGCGGTAGGGTAGCCGCGCGGTACGGCAATGCCATGGCTTTGCTCCGTTTCGGAGGCTGCCGTCCGCGCTCCCGCCGACCGGCACCGCGAGACGGACCAGAAGAGCGGGCTGGCGACACGCAAAATCCTTACCCGTTTCGGCGGCAACGTTGCGACGGCGTGAAGGTGAACACCCTAAAAAGCATGGCGTGACGGCGGCATGTGCCCGGCGTCATGCGATACCGAGGCAGCGACAGGTCCCGTCGCTGCGCCGGTAACGATCGTTGGCTCCGGCGGTGGATTGGTCCCCTGCCGCCGGAGCCGCATCGCGCCACCCGGCCTGATCCGCCCCAGCCATATCCGCCTCGGCTCGCGCGAGCCTGCTCCGCCCCAGCCTTGTCCGCCCCCGCCCGTTCGACTTGCCTCAATGAAAATGGGGGACGAGGAATGCGCAACTGGTGGGCTTTCGTGATCGCGTGCGTTGGCGCGGCCCTGCTGGCGATCATCGCGACGACCCCGCCCGTACCGCTGCCGGCGAGCGCGCCCGCCAGCGATTTTTCCGCGACGCGCGCGATGGCGGATGTGGCGGTGATCGGCCGTGCACCGCATCCGACCGGCAGCGCCGCCGACGCGCAGGTTCGCGCGCATCTGATCGACAGGCTGCGCGCGATGGGGCTGGCGGTGGTGACCACGCAGTCGGTGATGGATGCCGAGGGCGCGGCGCGGCTCGCCACCTGGAGCCACGCCACCGCGACCCCGCCGCTCACCAACATCGTCGCGCTGTTACCCGGCCGTGATCGGTCACAGCCAGCCGTGCTGCTGATGGCGCATCACGACACCGTATGGGGATCGCCGGGCGCGGCGGACGACACCGCCGGTGTCGCGTCGATCCTCGAGACGGTGCGCGCGATCAAGGCGGCGGGCCAGCCGCGCCGTGATCTGATGGTACTTCTGACCGACGGCGAGGAGCTCGGCCTCGAAGGCGCCAAGACCTTCTTCGCCGGCGATCCGCGGCGCGGGCATGTCGGGGTGATCGTCAATCTGGAGACCCGCGGTGGCGGCGGCCGCGCCTCGATGTTCGAGACCGGCGCCGACAATGGCGCGATGATGGCGCTGTTCAACCGGGCGGTGCGGCATCCGGTGGCCACCTCGCTCAGCGTGTTCGTCTACAAGAAACTGCCGAATTCGACCGATTATACCGTCGCCAAGGGGCTCGAGGTGCCGGGGTTCAATTTCGCCTTTATCGGCCGCCCGTCGCAATATCATTCGCCTACGGCCACGCCCGCCGCGCTCGATCAAGGGGCGTTGCAGGATATGGGGCGGCAGGTGCTCGAC
>JALYTP010000211.1 GCA_030854225.1 Pseudomonadota bacterium | reverse complement strand
AGGCTGGTCTCCAGGCGATTCGGTGCGGCACTCTGACCGGCCAGTTCTGCAGCGACGATGACATTGGCGACGAGCGCCTGGTCAGCGGCCGCCTCGGCCAGCGTGCGACGCGCCCATTTCGCATCTCCGGTGTCGGCGCCTTCCAGGATATCGATCAAGACATTGGTATCCAGAAAGATCATGGCAACGGATCGTCGCCGCGCAGTTCGCGCATCATCTCAACGGTCGATCGCCCGGTGCGATGGATCATGCTCGCACGGTCCAACGCAGCCATGATCCGCGCGCTGCGTTCTGCCGGAGCCTCACCGGCACGCTTCATCGTCGGCATCACCACCGCTTCACCCCGGTCGTTGATACCAACCTCTACCGGTCGTCCGGGCACCAGACCGATGGCGTCCCGTACATCCTTTGGGATCAGCACTTGGCCCTTGCTGGTCATGTTGGTCGTGGTGCGTTTGTCGATCAGCGCGTTCATCTCGATTCTCCGGTATTACCAAAGTAACACCTCGCCGATCCGACGTCTACCACCACGCCTTCGGCCGCGCCACGAACCCGGCGCGCTCCTCCAGCGCCAGCCCCGCATTGAGCACGCCCTGCTCGTCCAGCGCCTTGCCGATGATCTGCAACCCCAACGGAAGCCCCTGCCCATCCAGCCCGCCCGGCACCGACATCGCCGGCAGGCCCGCGAGGCTCGACGGCACGGTGAAGACGTCGTTCAAGTACATCGCCAGCGGATCGGCGCTCTTCTCGCCCAGCGAGAAAGCGGCGCTCGGCGCGGTCGGGGTGAGGAGCAGGTCGCACGTCTTCCACGCCTCGTCGAAATCGCGCGCGATCAGCGTGCGGACCTTTGACGCCTGGGTGAAATACGCATCGTAAAAACCCGCCGAGAGCACATAGGTGCCGATCATGATACGGCGCTTGACCTCGTCGCCGAAGCCGGCGGCGCGGGTCGCGGCATACATGTCCTGCAAATTCGCGCCCTCGGGCAAGTCACGCAGGCCGTAGCGCACGCCGTCATAGCGCGCGAGGTTCGATGACGCCTCGGCGGGGGCGATGATGTAATAGGCCGGGAGCGCATATTTGGTGTGCGGCAGCGAGACCTCGACGATCTCGGCGCCCGCATCCTTCGCCCAGGCGATGCCCTGCTCCCACAACGCGTCGATCTCGGCGGGCATGTTGTCGACGCGGTATTCCTTGGGGATGCCGATGCGCTTGCCCTTGAGGCTCGCGTTCAGCCCCTGCTCCCATGCCGGCACCGGCAGGTCGAGCGAGGTCGCGTCCCTGGCGTCGAACCCGGCCATCGCCTCGAGCATGATCGCACAGTCGCGCACGTCGCGCGCCATCGGCCCGGCCTGATCGAGCGACGAGGAGAACGCGATCGTCCCCCAGCGCGAGCATCGGCCATAGGTCGGCTTGACGCCGGTGATGCCGGTGAAGGCGGCGGGCTGGCGGATCGACCCGCCGGTATCGGTGCCGGTTGCCGCCGGGCAGAGCCGCGCGGACACTGCCGCCGCGCTGCCGCCCGAGGAGCCGCCGGGGGCGAGCGGCGCATTCCCGCCGTCGCTGCGTCGCCAGGGCGAAATGACGTTGCCGAACGCGCTGGTCTCGTTCGACGATCCCATGGCGAACTGATCCATGTTCAGCTTGCCGAGCATCCCCGCGCCCGCCTTCCACAGATTGGCGGAGACGGTCGATTCGTAAGGGGGGGTGAAGCCCTCGAGGATCAGGCTGGCGGCGGTGGCGGGGACGCCCTCCGTGCAGAACAGATCCTTCATGCCGATCGGCACGCCGGCCATGGCGCCAAGCGTCTCGCCGGCGGCGCGCGCGGTGTCGGCGGCATCGGCGGCGGCGAGCGCGTGGTCGGGCGTCTCGACCAGGAAAGCGTTGAGGAGCTTGGCCGCCGCGACCTTGGCGTTGAACGCCTCGGCCACCTCGCGCGCCTTGAAGGCGCCGTCGCGCACGCCGTTACGGATCGCGGCGACGCCCAGATCGGTAAGGTCGGTCATTATTCGATCACCTTGGGGACGGTGAAGAAGCCGTGTTCGGCCTGCGGGGCGTTCGCCAATACCTTGTCGCGGACGTTGCCGTCGGTGACGATGTCGTCGCGCAGGCGCAGATGATTGGGGATGACGGCGGTCATCGGTGCGACGCCCGACGTATCGACCTCGCCCAATTGCTCGATCCAGCCGAGGATGTTGTTGAGTTCGGGCACGAGGCGATCGGCCTCGGCATCGCTGATCGCGATGCGCGCGAGGCTGGCGACTTTCTTCACGGTGGCGGTATCGACTGACATGCAGGCGCGGCTAGCAGAGCGCGGGCCGCGCGCGCAACCCGTTCGCGCAGACGGGCGATTGCGTCGCGCGCATTCCTGCGCCACGGGGTTGCGATTGCGGCGGTCACGGTCATGCTGCATTGCACAACGGAGTCGTTCCTTTTGGCCCGGAAGTTCCTCTATGTCGTCGCGTTCCTCATCATGCTGAGTGTCGCGGGGCTCTTCGCCTATCGCATGTTCGGCGCGCAGATCATGCGCATGGCGATGGTGCCGACCGCGCCGTTCGAAAACGAACCCGGTCTGGCGGCGAACGCCTATGCCGCGCCGGCCATGTGGATCGCGCGGCCCGATCGCCCCGGCAATCCGGCGCTATGGGCTCCCACAGGTTACAAGCCAGCCGCAGCCCCCGAAGCAGCGGTGTTCTTCGTCCACCCGACATCGTACCTCACCCGCGCGCACTGGAATGCGCCGCTGGACGATCAGGAAGCGAACGACCGCGCGGCGATCTTCCTGCGCGGACAGGCCAGCGCGTTCAACGGCGTCGGCGCGATCTGGGCACCGCGTTACCGTCAGGCGGCGTTCGGCGCGTTCCTGACCGACAAGCCCGAGGGCAATCAGGCGATCGACCTGGCCTATCGCGACGTGGCGATGGCGTTCGAACAGTTCGTGCAAGAGGCGGGCGACCGTCCGATCATCCTCGCCGGCCACAGCCAGGGCGCACTGCACCTGACCCGGTTGCTCCGCGAGAAGATCGCCGGCACGCCGCTCGCGAAGCGCATCGTCGCGGCCTATATCGTCGGCTGGCCGGTCTCGAAAACCACCGATCTGCCGCTGATGGGCCTGCCCGAATGCACCGCGCCGGATCAGGCTGGCTGCGTCCTGTCGTGGCAAAGTTACGGCGAGCCAGCCGATCCCTCGGCGATCAACGAACATTACGACGCCTCGACCGGCTTCAGCGGCGCGCGGCGCAAGGGCACGCCGGTCATCTGCACCAACCCGCTGACCGGCACCGCCGGCGGCGAAGCGCCCGCCAAGGCCAATCTCGGTACGCTGGTGCCCAATGCGACGATGAGCGACGCCACGATCGTCGCCGGCATGGTGCCCGCGCGGTGCGATTCGCGCGGATTGCTGCTGATCGGTGCGCCACCGGCGATGGGCGGGTACGTCCTGCCGGGCAACAATTACCATGTCTACGATTACAGCCTGTTCTGGGCCAATATCCGCGCCGATGCCGCGCGGCGGCTGGCGGCGTTCACGGCGCGCAAGTGATCACCACCGATCGGGCCGCGTTTCGCGCGACGCTACCGGTCGGCGGGCGGCTGATCGGGCTCGATGTCGGCAGCAAGACGATCGGCACCGCGCTATGCGACGCCGGGTGGAGCTTCGCCAGCCCCGCCGATCTGATCCGGCGCACCAGGTTCCAGAAGGACAAGGCCGCGCTTTTCGTGCTGATCGCGGCGCAACAGGTGAAGGGGATCGTGATCGGCCTGCCGCTGCACCTCGACGGTAGCGAGAGCCCGCGCTCGCAATCGACCCGCGCGTTCGCACGCAACCTCGCCGACCTCGCGCTGCCAATCCTGCTGTGGGACGAACGCTGGTCGACGGTCGCGGTCGAGCGGACGATGATCGAACAGGATATGAGCCGCGCCAGACGCGCCGAACGGATCGACAATCTCGCCGCCGCGCATATCC
>JALYTP010000210.1 GCA_030854225.1 Pseudomonadota bacterium | reverse complement strand
CACTCGTGGCATCCATGCCGGTCTCCTCCGCCCGGCACAAAACCTGAATCAGAAAACCGCCGCCGGGGGAATCCTCAACGATTCAGAAGGCGCGGAAAACGCTCTAGTCACTTCTACCGCGGAAATGATCGAAGCCGGGACGTCCTCGAAACTGATTCCCGACCGGCCCGCGCCCGAACCGACGGTGGAGACGCCGTTGATTTCGGTGCGATTAGCATCGGTCCCGCGAATCTGTACCGATGTGCCCACGCCGGCAGATCGGGTGATTTGGACGCCGGTAACGTTTTCCAGCACTTCGGCGAGATTCTGATCGGGTAATTTGCCGATGTCCTCTGCCTTGATGACTTCGACGATGTTATCAGCTTTGCGTTTCTCGTTAAGCGCGCTTTGCAGCGAAGCCCGAATGCCGGTGACGACGATATCGTTGTCGCTGGCCCCCTCCGCAGAAGCCTTGTCGGCGCTTTGCGGAGTCCGAGCGACGGGCGGCGCAGACGCCTCTTGCGCATAGGCGGGATTGGCAAACGCCGCGAGGGCGGTGCCGGTTAACAACGCCGTCATCGCGCTTGTCCTGCCAATACCTGACCCGCGAAAAAACCGTCCTCGAATCACCAGCGCTCTCCCCATTGATATCTATTTGCCAAAATTTTGCAGCGCTTTTACCGATGTGTCAATCCATATTCCATACCGATACTGACTTTAAGACATACCTATAGGTAATTCTATAATATATACCAATATTGCACACCAATTGGCATTCCGGGAAGGATCAAGCACCGCAATGGAGGTCGCCAAGGGCCGCAGCCTTTCGGCGAACTCGGCAAATTGCGCGCCCGCGGGTTTGAACGTCTCGCGAAGCCAAGTTTCGGCTCGTCGCGAAACGGAAGCGCATCGCCCTTGACCATGAACGCGCGGTCGAGATCAGCGGCGATGCTCAGCGGAACGAACGGTCGCGGCGTCGGAAGCGCCTGCCAGATGCGATCGAGCCGGATCTGATTGACCCCGAGATACGTGTCACGCCACTATGAGCAGCCGGCGCAACTCGCGACCGGTGTTGAGCAAGTCATCGTCAACGGCGGTTTCGCGCTTCGCGACGGCAAGCCGACGGGCGCCGGCACCGGCCGTGTATTGCGCGGACGGGCGATGATCGGCCCGACGGGCGGCGGTTGCCGCGGCACGGCGTCCGACTGGCGGTTTAACGGGCGATAAGGGGTAGAACTGGCCGGCTGGCTTGGCGCATTTGTCGGCCACGAGGGCGCTTGGCGGCGTTGCGCCAGAAATGCCAGGAATCCCGTTGCCGTGAGTTTACCGGGCGATCGGGACCTAACAGCCCGAGTCCGGAATTTCGGGCAGGGATAGTGGATACCCGGCTTCACCCCCGACGCGCTATCGATTAAACCGACCCCGGACAGCGTGGGCGTTCAAATACTTGTTGGTTCGAAATCATGCCGAAGCCGGTTCGCCAGCCACGATCCGAACGTTAGCGACGCAGGGTGTTTTGACGTCAATGCCGCCGGCACGACGAAGTAATAGGCGCCCGCAAAGGGCATTTCGGTCGCCGAAAGGCGCACAAGGCGCCCCGCGATCAGGGCGTCGCGCGCGATGACGTTTCGAACCAGCCCGATTCCATGCCCCGCAGCGGCGGCATCGAGCATCAGGCCGGCGTCGTCATAAGGCGCGGAGTCGGTGGGTTCAGGCAACACGAGCCCCGCCATTTGAAACCAGGGGGTCCATTGATGCCAGCTGTTACGAAGCAGGCGGCAACGCGCGAAATCCTCCACCCCCGCGATAGCCATACGCTCGCGATATTCCGGCGAGCAGGCAGGAAACAGCGTATCGGCGATCAACCGCTCCGATTCCAGTCCGGGCCAATGCCCGTCGCCATACCGGATCGCGGCATCGAGTTGGCCGGGAGCGATCGGGCTTATTTCCAGCCGGGCGTCGAGCGCGATCGCGATCAAAGGGTGGGCGGCATGGAAGTCGTCGAGCCGGGGAACCAGCCAATTCGCCGCGAATGACGGTAGAACACCGATGCGAAGCGTCTGTCGCCCGGCGATCGCAGGCGGCGGAAAGACGCTGGCGATCAGGGCCAATGATTGCCGGATCGCGGGCAGCACCTGTCGTGCGGCGGCGGTTGGCTGCATGAGATTTCCCTCGCGCTGGAACATGACGTTTCCAAGGCGGTCCTCGACGTCGCGGATGCGGTGACTGACCGCGCTGTGGGTGACGCCAAGCTCCCTCGCCGCGCGCGAAAAACTGCACAGGCGCGCCGCGGCCTCCAGCGCGCGCAGCGTCTGAATGGACGGCGGCCGATACATCGGCGGATGTTATCGATTCTAACAAGCGCTGCCAATATTGATCGTTCGGCCGTCCGATCGCCGCACGGTACGATCGTCCCCTGAAGCTCGTTTTCGGCCATGCACAATCAGGCATCGCGAAGGCCTTCGGGGCGCCGCCGCTTTCCGCGTGCAGCGCATGGAAAGAACGGGCGCGAGCGCTCGGGGAAAGGGAAATGCCATGTCCGCCATCGATCGCCGGCTGACGTCGCGCGGTATCGCCCTGCCCGCTCCGCTCAGGGCGCCCGTAGCCATAGCGCTGTCGTTTGCGTGGGTGAACGTGCGCGGCGACCGGGCGTACATTTCAGGACACGGGCCGCTTGAGACGGACGGCGCGCCGGCCGGTCCCTTCGGGGCGCTGGGCAATGGCGTTTCGGTCGAGCAGGGCCAACTGGCCGCCCGCCGCGCCGGCCTCGCGATGCTCGCCAGCCTGAGGCTGGAACTGGGCAGCCTCGACCGTATCGCGAGTTGGTGCCGAGTTCACGGCATGGTCAATTGCGTGCCCGGCTTTCAGCAGCCATCGACGGTGATGAACGGCTTCAGCGACCTGATGGTCGAGGTGTTCGGCGCGGAGGTCGGCCGCCACGCGCGCACTGCGGTTGGGGTTGCCGGGCTGCCGTTCGACTTTCCGGTCGAGATCGAAGCCGAAGTGCTGCTCCACCCGGGCTGAACCGACCCAACCGGACCCGCAATTGCCCAAGGATTCCACCATGTCCCGCGCTTATTGTATCGTCGATGTCTTCACCGCCGCGCCGCTGCTCGGCAATCCGGTCGCCGTGGTCCTCGACGCCGAGGGGCTGGACACCGAACGGATGCAGGCGATCGCGCGTTGGACCAACTTGTCGGACACGACCTTCTTGCTGCCGCCAACGATAGAGGGTGCGGACTATTCTCTGCGCATCTTCACGCCGCGCGGCGAACTGCCGTTCGCGGGGCACCCAACGCTCGGGAGCGCACATGCGGCGATCGCCGCGGGGCGAATGCCTGCCGGACAGGCGCGGATCGTCCAGCAATGCGGCGTCGGCCGCGTCCCGATCGCGATCGAAGGCGAAATTCCCCACCGCATGTTGAGGTTCGACCTTCCCGAGGGCACAGTCACGGCGCTCGCGGCGTCCGATTGCGACGAGCTCGACGCGGCGCTGGGATCGCCCGTCCTGCGCGCTGCCGCGCCGTCGATCATCAATGTCGGCGCGGTGTGGATCGTCGCTGAGGTCGAGAGCCCGGGCGCGTTGATGGCGATCCGGCCCGATCCAGCGCGACTGGCGGTGCTGGAACGCGGCAAGGCAGCGACCGGCGTATCATTGTTCGCGCGCTATGATGATGGCACTCTGGAGGTGCGCTCGTTCGCCGCCTCGTCGGGTATCGCGGAAGATCCGGTCTGCGGCACCGGCAACGGATCGATCGCGCTGTTCCGCCTGCATCACGGCCGCGTCGCGAGAGGCGATGGCTATGGCGCGCGGCAGGGGCGCTGTATCGGCCGCGACGGCCACGTCCACATCGCGATCTCAACGCAAGACGTGATCGGCGTTGGCGGCGCGACCGTGACCGTCGCGCGCGGCACGCTTGATGTCTGAGGCGCCGTACCCTGACGACCTCGCCATCGGGCAACGGGCGGAGCGTGGAGGGGCAGACCAA
>JALYTP010000209.1 GCA_030854225.1 Pseudomonadota bacterium | reverse complement strand
GCCCGGTGGCGCGCGATGGTCGCGATCAGCGCGCCGTCGGCGCCGATCACCGCCGAGATGCCGTTGGGGGTCGATCGCACGATCGGCAACCCCTCCTCGATCGCGCGCAACCGCGCCTGGGCGAGATGTTCGGGCGGGCCCCATTCGCCGAACCACGCATCGTTTGAGGGATTGAACAGGAAGGCGGGGCGGTGCGCGCGATCGACCACCTCGCCCGAAAAGACGATTTCGTAACAGATCTGCCCGCCGATCGCGCCGATGCCGGGGATGGACAGGTTGCGCGGTCCGGGCCCCGGCAGATAATCGACGTCCCCCGGCACCAGCCGCGACAGGCCGATGGCCGACAGGATCGGGCGCGCGGGCAGATATTCGCCATAGGGCACCAGATGCGCCTTGTCGTACCGCCCGATGATCCGCGCCCGCGCGTCGATCGCGAAGATCGAATTGGTCGCAGCGTCGAGATCGCCGCCTCCATCGAAGCGCAATCCCTGCCCGCCGGTGAGCAGCACGTCGCGTGGGCCGAGTAGGCGCGCGGCCAGCCGCCGCAGGGTGGTTGCCGGAAGGGGCCAGTCGTAATTAGGCGGGTAGCCGTCCTCGATCGCATTCTCGACCCCGCCCTCGGGCCAGAAGATCAACCGCTGATGCGCCGGATCGGGCTTGCCCGACAATGCCGACAGCTGCTCGAACTTGCCCATGATATAATCGTCATACCGCGAGGTGCGCCGCGCCTCTTCGCCGATATCGGGCTGGACGACGATGAGGTGAGGCTTGTCGGGCGCGGTGGTCGGCGGCGTCCGTTCGATCTGGAGGTTTCCGATCCAGCCGATCGCCAGCACGGCGAGCGTGCCTGCAAGCAACCGCCAACCTCGTCGCGCAAACATCAGCGCGATCCCGCCCGCGACCAGGATCGTCAGCCCCGACAGCGCATAGGTGCCGCACCACGCGGCGATCGCGGCAAGCCCGGTGGGTAACCAGATCACGCCGAGCGGGTTCCAGGCGTACCCGCTGAACAGTTCGGCGCGCAGATATTCGGTAACGATCCAGCCCGCGCCCGCGATCAGCACGAACCCGGTATCGAGCGTGCCGCGCCGGAACCGCCACGCCAGCGCGCCCGCCAGCATCGGATAGACCGCCAGATAACAGGCGAGCAGGATGACGGCGAGATACCCGAGCCAGTGCGGCATCGCATCCTGATAGGTGAAGGCGTGCTGGATCCAGTTATTGCCGATGGCGAAATGCCCGACGCCGAACATCCAGCCGCGCAGCAACGCGGATCGCCGCGTGGGCGCGGCATGGATCAGCGCGATCCAGCCGGCCAGACACGCCAACGCCACCGGCCACCAATCGAGCGGCGCGAAACCGGTCGCCGACACGGCGCCCAGCGCGAGCGCCAGCAGCACCGGAAAGCGCGCTACCTGCCGCCGAACAGAAGAAATGCTCGCGCTCACGTCACTCCCGCGCTCAGCCCGCCATGCCGGCGGTGCGCCGCTTCTAGGCGCCGCGCGCGATCCTGCAACTCGGGCGATGACGATCGGGCGTGACCGGACTATGATGCCGCAATGACGCTGCGCCCGTTCCACCTCGCCTTTCCGGTTCACGATCTTGCCGCCGCGCGCGCCTTCTACGGGGGTATGCTCGGCTGCCCGGAGGGGCGCAGTAGCGGGACATGGATCGATTTCGATCTGTTCGGCCATCAGATCGTGACGCATCTCGATCCCGCCGCCACACCGGTCGCGGTCGAGAATGCGGTGGACGGGCATAGCGTGCCGGTGCCGCATTTCGGTGTCGTGTTGACGATGGCTGACTGGCAGATGCTCGCCGACAAGGTCGCCGCGGCGGGAATCGCGTTCGGAATCGCGCCGCATATCCGTTTCAAGGGCCAGTTGGGCGAGCAGGCGACGATGTTCTTCCGCGATCCCAGCGGCAACGCGCTCGAATTCAAGGCCTTTGCCGATGACGGTCAATTGTTCGCGACCTGATCGCGCTCGCCGGATTCGACCACGATCACGCCCGCGCGTAGCAGGGCATCGGCGGTGCGCGTGAAATCGGCGAGCATATTCTCGAGCAGCGGCGCCAGCCCGAGCGTGTCGATCATCCCCGGCACGACCGTCACCCCGCCGCGCTCGTCATCCATCAGGACGCCCTGCGCGATCATCCGCGCGACCTGGCGCCGCACCGTCTCGCGCGGCAATCCCGAGGCGGAGGCGATCGCGTTGCGCGAGATCGGCACGACCCATTCGCGCGGCAGGATGGCGGTGGCGGTAAATTCGCTCGGGATCCGTCGTTCGCGCATCAGCCGCTGGACGTTGGCGACCGCGATGGTGGCGTAGATCAACAGCTCGGTGGGGCCCGGCGCGCCGACCGGTGTGGTGGAAAAGTTGCGGTGCATCGTCAGGAACAGATTAGTGAGCGCGGTCATCGCGACGCGCCAGTTATCCGCCATCGCCGGTGGGTTCGTGACGACGCGGTCGCTCATCGCGGCGCTACCCGGATTGGGTATATCGCAGGTTTTCGGTAACGGTCGACCGACTCGGCGATGTTATGACCCTCGATAGCGCGGAGGATAGCGCGGAGCGACGGGGCGGCCGGCGGGTTGCGATGGTTCGGGGGGATCATCGCAACCCCCATCGGCCTGACGCTGTCCTGATCTTGGTCGTCACGGGGTCGCCGCAGGCGCTTTCGCGCTCACCCGCCAGATCGTGTTCCCGACATCGTCGGCAACGAGCAACGCACCGGTCGCATCGGTGATGACGCCGACTGGCCGGCCCTGCGCCTCACCCTTGGCGGTGAGGAACCCGCCCAGCACGTCGACCGGTCTCGCGCCCTTGGCGGGAAAGCCGTCATCGCCGAACGGCACGTACACCACTTTGTAGCCCGATGGCGGCACGCGGTTCCACGATCCATGCTCGCCGATAAAGGCGCCGTTGGTGAACGCCGGCCCCAGCCTGGCATCCGCCGCGAAGCTGAGCCCGAGGGCCGCGACGTGTGGGCCCAGCGCGTAATCGGGGCGCTTGGAATATTGCTGGAGCTGCGGGTTGGGCGGATCGACGCGGCGGTCGGGATAGCCGCCCCAATAATACCACGGCCATCCGAAATGGTCGCCCGGTTCGATCTGGCTCATGTAATCTGGTGCGAGGTCGGATCCCATCATGTCGCGCTCGTTGACCGTCACCCAGGGCAGTTTCGAATGCGGCTCGATCGCCAGGCCGTTGGGGTTGCGCATGCCCGCGGCATAGACGCGGTACGTCTTGGTGTCGGGGAACACCTGCAGCACGTCGGCGCGGTCCTTTTCGGCCGCGATCCCGTTATTGGCGATGTTGGTCGAGGAACCGACCGTGACGAACAGCGTCTTGCCGTCGGCCGCCGCGACCACGTTGCGGGTCCAGTGCAACCCGCCATGCGGCAGCGGCACGACGATTTCAGGCTTCGCGGCGATCTTCGTCTGGCCCGGCGTAAAGGGAACGCGGACCAACGCGTCGGTATCGCCGATATAGAGATATCCGCCGAACAGGGCCATGCCGAACGGCGAGGTCAACCCGCCGATCAGGACGGTGCGCGATTCCGCGATGCCGTCTCCGTTCGCGTCGCGCAGCAAGGTAATGCGGTTGGCCGAGGGCGCGTCGGCGCCCGCTTTCTTGAACATGTGTCCGGCGACGATACCGCTCAGCCCGCGCAACTGATCGCTCGGTCCGTTGGTTTCGGCGACCAGAACGTCGCCGTTGGGCAGGCGGTAGAGCCAGCGCGGATGATCGAGCCCGGTGGCGAAGGCGTTGACCGCAAGGCCCGCCGCCGGGATAGGCATCGCGCCGTTCGTCCAGCCGACTGCGGGGGCGACGTTGAAGGTCGGATAGATCTGATCGCGCGGCTTGGTGATGGTCGGACGCTTGCCCGTCACCGCGTCGACGCTCAGCTTGGCGAGATCGGGGCGGCTCACCCAGAACCACAGGCCGAACAGGATGAGGACGATCAGCCCGAGGGCAAGCAAGACCTTGTTACGCATACCCCAAGAATAGGGG
>JALYTP010000208.1 GCA_030854225.1 Pseudomonadota bacterium | reverse complement strand
GACCGGGGATGCACCGTGCGCGGATCGGCCGACGCGTGGGGCGCGCGAAGCGACTGGACCGCGACTCACCATGGCTAAACGGATCGGCGTGCTCATCTCGGGCCGGGGTTCGAACCTGATGGCGCTCGCCGATGGAGCGCAGACGGCCTATGCCATCGCGCTGGTTGCCTCCGACAAACCTGACGCCCCCGGCCTCGCTTGGGCTGAGCAACACGGGCTGGCGACCTTCGCGCTATCGCCCAAAGGGATCGGCAAGACCGCTTACGAGGCGGCGCTCGACGCGGCGCTGCGCGAGGCGGGGGTCGAGATCATCGCGCTCGCCGGTTACATGCGCCTGCTGTCGGATGATTTCGTCGCGGCGTGGCGCGGGCGCATCGTCAACATCCATCCCTCGCTCTTGCCCCGATACAAGGGCCTCGACACGCACCGGCGCGCGATCGACGCGGGGGAAGCCGTGGCGGGGTGTTCGGTGCATATCGTCACCGAGGAGCTCGACGGCGGCGCGGTGCTCGGTCAGGCCGAGGTGCCGATCCTGCAAGGCGACACCGCCGGAACGCTCGCCGCGCGCGTGCTGGCGGCGGAGCATCGCCTTTATCCGCAGGTTCTGGCAGAGTTCGCCGCGCGATGAGTCCCGATCCCGCCGTTCCGCTCGCCAGGGTCCGCGCGCTCGCGCTGGCGCTTCCCGAAACCGCCGAGCGCCCGAGCCACGGCGCGCCCGGCTTTCACATCGAGAAGGGCAAGTTCTTCGCCTATTTCTGGCACAACCATCACGGCGACGGCGAGACGATCGTCATCGTCAAGACAACCGGCCGCGAGGAACAGGCGATGCTGAGCGAGATGGACCCCGATTGCTATTACAGCCCGCCTTATATGGGCCCGTCCGGGTGGATCGCGATGCGGCTCGACCGCGACGATGTGGATTGGGACCGCGTGGGGGACCGGATCGCGATGAGCTGGGAATTGGTCGCGCCCCGACGCCTGCTCGAGGCGGGCGGGCGATGAGCGACACACCCCTGCCCCCCCGCGAGACATCTGCTCAGGCCGCCGCGACCGAGGCGGTGGAGAAAGCCGAAGCCGCCGCGACCCGGCGCCGCTGGATCAACCTCGGCGAATTCGTTGCCATCGCCGGGCTCATCATCGCGGCATTGAGTCTGTGGTTGAGCTGGGCCGATCGTCATGCCGACCTGGCCGACAAGCAGGCGGAGAAGGTGCAGGAATCGCATGCGCGCACGCTGGTCACGTTGACCGGCGACATCACCAAGGACGGGGAATCCATGTCGCTGAAGGACGACGCGCATCAAGTGAGCGACGTGCAGGTAATCTTCCCGACCGCGCTCGGCCTATCGCCGCAGAGCAGCGTCCTGGGGGCCAAGATCGCGTCGGACTGGTTCGGCGACAAGCTGCTGGCGCTGACCAGCCACGGTGCGGACACGCGCGCCGGGCGCCTGCCGGTGATCCTCGCCGCGACCTATTGGGATGGCGACACCAAGCGCACCGACCGCGCGATCTACTCCATCGCCTGGCAGAGCGAGGGACGTTTCCTGCGCGGACGCAAGCTCCGGATGGTGCGCCTGTCGCTTGCCGCGCGCACTGGCACGCAAGTTGCCCTCGACGCTCTGTGGGCGCGGGAAAAGCCGGTCCCGTAAGAGCCGGCTTCCGCCTCAGCCGACGATTTCTTCGGGTTTGAAGAAATAGGCGATCTCGATCGCCGCATTCTCGTCCGAATCCGAACCGTGAACGGTGTTCGCCTCGATCGATTCGGCCAATTCCTTGCGGATCGTGCCGGGTTCGGCATTGGCCGGGTTGGTCGCGCCCATGATGTCGCGGTTGCGTTGCATGGCGTTCTCGCCCTCCAGCACCTGCACCACGACCGGGCCGGAGATCATGAAGTTGACCAGATCGTTGAAGAACGGGCGCTCCTTGTGCACCGCATAGAAGCCCTCGGCCTGATCCTTCGTCATGTGGATGCGCTTCGACGCGACGACGCGCAGGCCGGCTTCCTCCAGCATCTTGGTGACGGCGCCGGTCAGGTTGCGGCGGGTGGCATCGGGCTTGATGATCGAAAAGGTACGGTTCGCGGCCATGACGGTCACGGGCTCCTTGAAAATGATGTGCGGAAAAAGTCGCGGTTCCCTAGGCGCGCGCCGGCGCCGACGCAAGCCTAGGCCGCTTGCTCCCAGCGGCCGGCGTCATTCTGCTTCCAGTAGTGGCGCTCGATCCCGTCGCGATCGGCCAGCGCCTTCCACGCGGTGCGGGCCCCGGCGATGCGATCCTCATCGAAGAAATGAAACGCGCGGTCGAACGTCAGCGCCTCGTCGCGCCATACACCGTCCGCCAGCGCGATGTGACGCGCGCCGTTCGCAGAGTTAGCCTCGGGCGCAAGCAGGATCGGTTGCGCGGCGTCCGCGTCTCCGCCCGCGCAGGCGTGCGGCAGGAAACTGTCCGGCGCATAGTCCCACAACAACCGGTCGAGCTGGGTGCGTTGCGCTTCACTGTCGGCGACGATCAGCAGGCGCCCGCCCCCCGCCACCACCCGCTCGGCGATCTGCAGCAATGCGCGGTCGAGCGGGGTCGCGGTGAGGTGGTAGAAATCGACTCGCATTATTTCTCGAAATTGTCGGCGATGAAACGATCGAGCAGGCGCACGCCGAACCCGGTTGCGCCCTTGTCGTGATGGGTTCCGGGCTTGTCCGCCCACACCATCCCGGCAATGTCGAGATGCGCCCAGCGCACGCCGTCGTCGATAAAGCGCTGGAGGAACTGCGCCGCGGTGATCGATCCCGCCCCGCGCGCGCCGGCATTCTTCATGTCGGCGATCTGGCTGTCCATCAGCTTGTTGTACGCCTCCGACAGCGGGAAGCGCCACAGCAGGTCACCGCTTGCCTTGCCCGCGGTCAGCAACTCGTCGGCAAGCGAATCGTCGTTGGCGAACAGGCCGGCATGTTCATTGCCCAGGCTGACGATGATCGCCCCGGTCAGCGTCGCCAGATCGACGATCGTCTTGGGGCGGTGCGTCTTCTGCACCCAGGCGAGCGCGTCGCACAGCACCAGGCGCCCCTCGGCATCGGTGTTGATGATCTCGATCGTCTGCCCCGACATGCTGGTCAGCACGTCGCCGGGGCGGATCGCATTGCCGTCGGGCATGTTCTCGACCAGCCCGCACACGCCGACGACATTCACCTTCGCCTTGCGCAGCGCGATCGCCTTCATCGCGCCCGCGACGGCACCTGCGCCGCCCATATCCCACTTCATGTCTTCCATGTTCGCGGACGGCTTGATCGAGATGCCGCCGGTATCGAACGTCACCCCCTTGCCGACCAGCGCCAGCGCCGGATCGCCATCGCCCGCGCCGTTCCATTTCAGCACCAGCAGGCGCGCGTCCTTCACCGAGCCCTGACTGACCCCGAGCAGCGCCCCCATGCCGAGTTTGGTCATTTCCGCTTCATCGAGAATCGTGACCTCCAGCCCGAGCCCGTCGATATCCGCGAGCACCTTCGCGACGAAGGTTTCGGGGTAGATGACGTTCGCCGGCTCCGTGATGAGGGTGCGGGTGAGATCCATGCCGCTGGTCACGGCCGCCTGCCGTGACCATGCCGCATCGGTTCCGTCGGGTGCGTAGAGGATGACGATCGAGGTAAGCGTCGGCTTGGCCTTCTCGGGCAGCTTGGTGCGGTAGACGTCATGCCGCCAAGCGCGCTGCGCCGCCGCCCCGGCGAACGCCGCCACCGCCTCGGCCGAAGCGCCGCTTCCCCCGACATCGACCGATACCGATTGCGCGCCCGATGTCAGCAGCCTGGCGGTCAATGCGCCGCCCGCGCGACCATAATCGGCCACCGCGCCAGCCCCGGTGCCGATCAGAAGCACGCGGCGCACCGTATCGCCCGCCGGCACGAACCCTTCGGTCACCGACCCGGCCTCGCCATCGAATCGACTGGCCCGTGCGGCTGCCTTGACCAATTCCAGCGCGGCGGGATCGAGCGCGGCCGTCGTCACGCGGTCGATACCGTCCTTGGCGACGGGAATGGCAAGGGC
>JALYTP010000207.1 GCA_030854225.1 Pseudomonadota bacterium | reverse complement strand
CCGGTGCACCGATCGGCCTTTACCCCACCGCCCAAGGTGATGTCGGCGGTCGTGCATATCGTCCCCGCCGACGAACCCGACGGCGTGCGCCTCGCCACGCTGGAACGCTTCACCGCAGCCGCGTTCGGCCAGCGGCGCAAGATGTTGCGCCAGAGCCTGCGCGGCGTGCCCGGCGCGATCGAGGCGCTCGGGCAGATCGGGATCGACCCAACCCGGCGCGCCGAAACGGTCAGCGTGGCCGAATTCGTCGCGCTGGCGGGGATCCTCGGCTGATCAGTTCTTCGCAGCGGGGATATCGGCCGCCGCAGTCACCACCGGCGGTCCCTTGGCGATGACCGCCGCAAGCGCGGTCGCATCGGCGCACGGCGCCTTGCCGCACAGCGCCTTGATCTTGGCGAGATTGGCACGGGCACGGTCGACCGCGCCGCGCGCGACCAAAGCCTCGCCTTGCCCTTTCAGCGCCACCACGTCGTTCGCGTCGAGATCGAGCGCCGCGCGGTAATAACGCACCGCGCTGCCCGGCAATGCCTGCGCCTGTGCGACCTGGCCGAGCGTCACGTACGCATCGCGGTTGCGCGGATCGACCGCCAGCGCGGATTCGAGCGCATCGCGCGCCTGCTCCAGATTGCCCGCCGCCTGCGCCGCGCGCCCCTTGGCCAGCAGCGCCAGCGACCGTGCATCGACCGGCGCACTCGCCTGCTGCCCGTGGAGAGACGCCGACACGCTGAGCAACGTAAGCGCAGCGGCGGCGGCGATGGAGGTATAACGCATGATCGGCTCCAGCTTCGACACTGCCCGAGCGGCTAACACGCCCGCACGAGGCGCGCGACTAAAAAGCCATCGGTCGCATCGTGCGCGGGGGTGAGGCGTCGCCCCGGCCCGCGCGGCCGGCCAAAGGGGATCGGCTCCTGCGCGGCCCAGTCGGGGTGCCCGGTCAGAAAGCGCGCGACCTGCGCCGCACCTTCCTCGTCAAGCAGCGAGCAGACGATATAGACCAGCGCGCCGCCCGGCTTCGCCAGCCTCGCCCCCACGTCCAGCAAATGCCGCTGCGTCGCGATCAGCGCCTCGATCCGCCTGGGGGTCAGCCGCCAGCGCGCCTCGGGATTGCGCCGCCAGGTGCCGGTGCCCGAGCACGGCGCATCGATCAGCACGACATCGGCGCGATCGGCCCAATCCGCCAACGCCTCGGTTTCGCGATTGGGGTTGAGCAGCCGCGCCTCGATGATCGACACCCCTGCCCGTTCCGCTCGCGGCAACAACCGCGACAGACGACCACGGTCGGTATCGGTGGCCAGGATCGAGCCGCGATCCGCCATCATCGCCGCCAGCGCGAGCGATTTGCCCCCCGCCCCGGCGCACAGGTCGATCACCGCCATGCCCGGTTTCGCCCTGGCGGCGAGCGTGACCATCTGGCTGCCCGCGTCCTGCACCTCGACCAGCCCGTCGCGAAACGCCTCGGTGGCGTCGATCGCGGTGCCGGCGGGCAGGCGGAGCGCGTCCGCGAGCCCGTCGATCGCGACCGCGCCAAGATCGGCGAACTTCGCCGCGTCCTCGCCCGCCTTCGCCCGGTTGATGCGCAGATCGAGCGGTGCGCGCTCGACCAGCGCGGCGGCCTCGACCGGATCCACGTCGGACGCCTTGAACCGCTTGCCGATCCACGCCGGCGCGGTGCCGGCCCTGCTCCCTTCCTCGTCCGGCGCGATCGGCAGCGGTCCGTGCGCCGATCCGTCGAACGTCGCGGCGATCGCCGCATCCTCGCGCGCCAGCCCGACCATCGCCGCGCGACCGTTCGACGGCACCTCACCCGCGCGCCGGATCGCGGCGTAGATCAATTCGCGCACCGCGCGCCGGTCCTTCGATCCGGCATAGCGCCGCGTCGCGAAATACCGCGCGATCAACGTGTCCGCCGCCGCCCCGCCCTCGCGAGCGGCGGCGATGATGGCATCCAGCGACTCGATCGCGGCCTGGGTGCGCGCGGCGGGGGTCATCGGGCGGTTACCGCGAGAGCCGCAGGACACAGGCCCGGAGAGACGCGAAAGTTCCGAAGGTTCCGGGAAAACGACAATTGCGCGAGGCCGGTAATGAGGGGAGCGACAAGCGGGGCGACATCGAATGTGAGGCGGGCGAAGATCATGGGCCCTCATGCTCACAAAGCTGTCCTGTAGGACAGGCTTTTCGTGAATCGCTGGGCAGGTGCGTCGGATCGGGTCGGCCGTTGGTGGCATCTGGCACGCGGTTTTCAGGACACAATGCCGGGCTGTAGCGCTTCGACGTTCGCAATCGTGCGACCTAGGCGGTGGGTGCTTCGTCCAAAAGTCCATCTTCAGACGGCCAAGCATTCGCATCCAGCGCCTTAACCCGGTTCGCGAATACACGATAAAGCTCATTCAGTCGCGCGGAGAGCCAGCCGTGTTGGCGGGCCCAATCGGACTGGTTTTCCGGATCGATATCGTTGAGCGGCGTCGATATCCGCGTATCTCGACCTTCAGGCAGTTCCTCCCAATCAAGGGCATAGCCGAGATCCGCTTCGATCTCCGATTTTTGCGCATGGAGCAGATGGAAGAATGCTTTGGCGTTGGGGTTCGATATATAAAGTTCGGCACGCACCTGTCGTTTTGGTCGCGCCATCGAGGCGTTGATGCCAAAGCCACTACGGCCGATGGAATAAGACATCCAAGGTTGTGGTTGCGGCTTGCGCTCTCTCGCCAGGGGACCACTCTTCTCCGTGAGAACGGCGCCGAAAGCACTCCAGTAAGCCAGTTGAAGCGCCTTGGTGCTGCTGAGCTCTCCGTCGTCAATCGCCCGCGCGGCCTGCGTGACCAGCTTGTTCCAGTTATTTGGCTTGGACACGATGTTGAAGCGCGGCGCGGCAGGTGAATCACCGATTCGCCAAAGTTCCACTTCAGCTCCAAAGAACCGGAAAGTTTCATCGGTGATGCGGTTCAACCAATCAAGCGTAGAGCGATGCTCCTCGGTAAATCTGGCGGCAATCCAGACGATTGTAACGGCTTCAAGACCGGAGGCGTAAGTCAACAATTGGCCAAGGTGGGAATGATCGGTGCGCTCGAGCTGATTCTCGATTAATACCCATGCGTTGGTGCTTATATCCTTACAAAGTATGTCTGCGCGAAACGGCCCAACAGCCTTCTCCTGCGCTTCCAATTCGAGCTCAAGGCCCAACGTTTCACCCAAGGTGCGAAGGTTTTCTTCGCGCGCCAGCCACGGGGTGAAATGAGATGATTCACTCATCCAAATGTCACGAAGCTCGATTCTTAAGAGCTTGCCGAGATTGTATGTGCTCATATTATTGTCCGTCACTCCACGCCGGATACATCCCGGTCCATCTCACCGCGTCGGATAATTCGGCGCCTCGCGCGTGATCGTCACGTCGTGGACGTGGCTTTCGCTGAGCCCCGCGCCAGTGATCTGGACGAATTGCGCGCGCTTCTGCAGGTCGGCGATCGTCGCCGAGCCGGTATAGCCCATCGCCGCGCGTACCCCGCCGACGAGCTGATGGATCACGTCGCGCGCCGGCCCCTTGAAGGCGACCTGCCCTTCGATCCCTTCGGGCACCAGCTTCATCTGGTCCTTGATGTCGCCCTGAAAATAGCGATCCGCCGATCCGCGGCCCATCGCGCCGACGCTGCCCATGCCGCGATAGGATTTGTACGCGCGGCCCTGGTACAGGAACGTTTCGCCGGGTGCTTCCTCCGTCCCGGCGAGGAGTGATCCGATCATCACGCTGGACGCGCCCGCCGCGAGCGCCTTGGCGATATCGCCCGAGGTGCGGATGCCGCCATCGGCGATGATCGGCACGCCCGATCTGGCGCCTTCCTCGGCGCAGTCCATCACCGCCGTCAATTGCGGCACACCGACGCCGGCGACGACGCGCGTGGTGCAGATCGATCCCGGGCCGATCCCGACCTTGATCCCGTCCGCGCCCGCATCGATCAGCGCGCGGGTGGCCTCCGCCGTCGCGACGTTGCCCGCGATCACCTGCACCGAGTTGCTCAGCTTCTTCACCCGCTCGACTGCGCGTGCGACG
>JALYTP010000206.1 GCA_030854225.1 Pseudomonadota bacterium | reverse complement strand
CGTCGTGCTGCCGATGGTCGCGCCGCATGCCGATGTCGTGGCGCGGGTGATCGGCCCGATCGCCGATGCGGTAACCGGCGCCTATCTCCGCCTTGCCGCCGCGATCGCCTGAGCGAGGCGGGGTGCACGGCTGGATCATCCTCGACAAGCCGCTCGGGCTGGGGTCGACGCAGGGCGTCAGCGCGGTGAAGCGGGCGCTGCGCACCGGCGGATATGGCGCAGGAAAAAAGGGGGCCAAGGTCGGGCACGGCGGCACGCTCGATCCGCTGGCGACCGGCGTGCTGCCGATCGCGATCGGCGAGGCAACGAAGCTCGCCGGGCGGATGCTCGACAGCGACAAGGTGTACGACTTCACGGTTCGCTTCGGCACCCAAACCGATACGCTCGATCTGGAAGGCAAGGTGATCGCGCAGAGCGATGTCCGGCCAACGATGGAGCAGGTCGAGGCGATCCTGCCGCGCTTCACCGGGCCGATCGAGCAGGTGCCGCCGGCCTATTCGGCGCTAAAGGTCGACGGCGCGCGGGCCTATGATCTGGCGCGCGCGGGGGAGGAGGTCGTGCTGGCGGCGCGCGGCGTGACGATCCACGCGCTGACCCTGCTGCACGCCGATGCCGACAGCGCGACCCTTACCGCGCATGTTTCGAAGGGCACCTATATCCGCTCCCTCGCGCGCGACATCGCCTGCGCGCTCGGCACGGCGGGGCACGTCACCATGCTGCGCCGGACGAAGGCCGGGCCGTTCGACCTGTCGCAGGCGATATCGCTGGACAAACTGGACGAACTCGCTAAGGGCCAGCGCCTTGAACAACACCTCCTGCCGTTGAGGGCGGGGCTGGACGACATCCCGGCTCTATCCCTCGATCCCGACCAGGCAGGGGCGCTCCGCCAGGGGCGCGTTCTGGCCGGGATTGCCGAAGACGCCCATTCAAGCGGGGGCCTCCATATCGCGATGCTGGGCGATCTGCCCGTCGCCTTGGTCGAGGTCATCAACGGGGAAGCCCGTGTCGTCCGCGGTTTCAATCTGTAACCCGATGTCGAAGGAAGAAACATGTCGATTACCGCCGAGCGCAAGGAAACGCTGATCAAGGAACATGGCCGCGCCGAAGGCGACACCGGTTCCCCCGAGGTGCAGGTCGCGATCCTGACCGACCGTATCAAGACGCTGACCGAGCATTTCAAGACCCACGCGAAGGACAACCACTCGCGCCGCGGCCTGCTCATGATGGTCAACAAGCGTCGCTCGCTGCTGGACTATCTGCGCAAGACCGAAGGCGATCGGTATCTCGCCCTCATCGCGAAGCTCGGGCTTCGCAAGTGACGAACGGCGCCCGCGTGGCGCCGTTTTCGTAATCAATTCTCGCGCTTCCGCCAAAGCGGGCGCGCAGATGGGGCTTCCGCTTTTGCGGAGCCCCAACGCCAACCAGCAATAAGGCGACATTGGCGGGGCCGCGACAGGCCCAAAACCGCACGGGCCGGCTTAGCCCGCACACAGGCCCCACGCGCATCGGGCGCTTGGTGTAAAGGAAACACAATGTTCGATACGAAAACCACAAGCATCCAGTGGGGCGGCAAGACCCTCACGCTGGAAACGGGCCGCGTTGCGCGCCAGGCCGACGGCGCCGTGATGGCGACGCTTGGCGAAACCGTCGTGCTTTGCGCCGTGACGGCCGCGCGCTCGGTCAAGGAAGGACAGGATTTCTTCCCGCTCACCGTCCATTATCAGGAGAAATATTCGGCTGCGGGACGCATCCCCGGCGGCTTCTTCAAGCGTGAGCGGGGCGCGACCGAGAAGGAGACTCTGACGAGCCGCCTGATCGACCGCCCGATCCGCCCGCTGTTCCCGGAAGGGTTCTACAACGAGATCAACGTGATCTGCCAGGTGCTCAGCTATGACGGCGAGAACGAGCCGGACGTGCTGGCGATGGTCGCCGCCTCCGCCGCGCTGACCATTTCGGGTGTGCCCTTCATGGGCCCGATCGGCGCCGCGCGCGTCGGTTATGTCGATGGCGAATACATCCTCAACCCGACGCTCGAACAGTCGAAGGAAGGCGATCTCGATCTCGTCGTCGCCGCCACCGGCGCCGCCGTGATGATGGTCGAATCCGAAGCCAAGGAGCTGTCGGAAGAGGTCATGCTCGGCGCCGTCCAGTTCGCGCACAAGGCATGCCGCGAGGCGGCGGGCGCGATCATCGATCTGGCCGAACAGGCCGCCAAGGATCCGTGGGAAATGGCCGAGCAGGCCGATCTCACCGCCGCCAAGGACAAGCTCAAGAAGCTGATCGGCAAGGACATCGCCGCCGCCTACAAGGTGACCGACAAGTCCAAGCGTTCGGGCCTGCTCAACGAGGCGCGCGCGAAGGGCAAAGCGGCGTTCGCCGATGCCGCTCCGCAGGATCAGATGGCCGCCGGCAAGCTGATGAAGAAGCTGGAAGCGGAAATCGTTCGCGGCGCCATCCTCAAGGACGGTCAGCGCATCGACGGCCGCACCACCACGCAGATTCGTCCGATCGAGGCGATGGTGCACTTCCTGCCCCGCGCGCACGGCTCGGCGCTGTTCACGCGTGGCGAGACGCAGTCGATCTGCACCACCACGCTCGGCACGCGCGACAGCGAGCAGATGATCGATGGCTTGAACGGGCTCAATTACGAGAACTTCATGCTGCACTACAACTTTCCGCCTTATTCGGTCGGTGAAGTCGGTCGCTTCGGCGCGCCCGGCCGCCGCGAAGTCGGCCACGGCAAGCTGGCGTGGCGCGCGCTGCACCCGGTGCTGCCGTCGAAGGAGGATTTCCCCTACACGATCCGCGTTCTCTCGGACATCACGGAGAGCAACGGCTCGTCGTCGATGGCAACGGTGTGCGGCGGTTCGCTGAGCATGATGGACGCGGGCGTGCCGCTGAAGCGCCCGGTGTCGGGCATCGCGATGGGCCTGATCCTGGAGGGCAAGGACTTCGCCGTCCTGTCCGACATTCTCGGCGACGAGGATCATCTCGGCGACATGGACTTCAAGGTCGCGGGCACGTCCGAGGGCATCACCACGATGCAGATGGACATCAAGATCGCCGGCATCACCGAGGAGATCATGAAGAAGGCGCTCGACCAGGCCAAGGAAGGCCGCGCGCACATTCTCGGCGAAATGGCCAAGGCGCTCGATCACACGCGTGAAGAGCTGTCGGCGCATGCCCCGCGGATCGAGAGCTTCACGATCGACAAGTCGAAGATCCGTGAAGTCATCGGCACCGGCGGCAAGGTGATCCGCGAGATCGTCGCGACGACCGGCGCCAAGGTCGATATCGACGATGAGGGCGTGATCAAGGTCAGCTCGTCCGACCCGGCGCAGATCGCGGCGGCGATCGCCTGGATCAAGGGCCTCGTCGAGGAAGCGGAAGTCGGCAAGGTCTATGACGGCAAGGTCGTCAACATCGTCGATTTCGGCGCGTTCGTGAACTTCATGGGCGGCAAGGACGGCCTGGTCCACGTCTCCGAGATGCGTAACGAGCGCGTCGAGAAGGTCTCGGACGTCGTGTCCGAGGGCCAGGAAGTGAAGGTCAAGGTGCTCGAGATCGATCCGCGTGGCAAGGTTCGCCTGTCGATGCGCGTCGTCGATCAGGAAACCGGCGCCGAGCTGGAAGACACCCGCCCGGCACGCGAACCGCGTGAGGGTGGCGATCGGGGTCCGCGCGGCGACCGTGGCGATCGCGGCCCGCGCCGTGATGGCGGCGGTGGCCGTGGTGGCGACCGTGATCGTGGTCCGCGCCGTGACGGTGGCGGCGATCGTGGCCCGCGTCGTGACGGCGGCGGTAGCGGCGAGCGCGCCGAGCGCGCGCCGCGCCGGGAAGGTGGCAGCGATGACAACGGCCCCGCGCCCGAATTCGCGCCTGCGTTCCTGACCGGCGACCGCGACTAGGATACATCCGCAAGGATAGCGGAGAGGATGAGAGGCCCCGGCAGCGATGCCGGGGCCTTTTTTCGTCAGGCCAGCCGCCAGCCGACGGCGAGGATCGTCACCACGACGACGGGCATCGCCGCCAGCGCGAGCCGTCTGCACGTCGGCAGCCCCGACGCGAACAGA
>JALYTP010000205.1 GCA_030854225.1 Pseudomonadota bacterium | reverse complement strand
GTCATGCGTCGCGTGACGCGGGATCGGCAGATCGCGCCCGGTGCGCGTCACCGTTTCGGCGCGGTTGTCGAGATAGCGCCCCATCGTGCGCTGGCGGTGATCGAGGTCGAACGCCGACACACGGCTGCCGCGCGCCTGCAACGCGATGGCGACGTGCACCGCGGTGGTCGATTTGCCCGTTCCGCCCTTTTCGTTGGCGAAGACGATGACATGCGGCTTGTGCGGCCCCATCGGTTCGTCGAATCCTCAGTTGATCGTGGTTGCCGCCCCCCATAGAAGGCGCGCCCTTGCTTGTCGAAGGGTCTGTTTCCTCCCGTGCACACCATCCGTACCGTTTCCGAACTCCGCGCCGCCGCCGCCGCGTTCCGGGCCGAAGGCTCCCAGATCGCGCTCGTCCCGACGATGGGTGCGCTGCATGCCGGGCATATCGCGCTGATCGAGGCGGCGAAGAAGCCGGGGACGAAGGTGGTGGCGTCGATCTTCGTCAATCCCAAACAATTCGGGGCGGGCGAGGATCTGTCACGCTATCCACGCCGTGAGGCGAGCGATGCCCGCATGCTGGACGAGGCCGGGTGCGACCTGCTGTGGATGCCCCCGGTCGAGGAAGTGTATCCGGCCGGGTTCGCCACCACGGTGTCGGTGTCGGGGGTGAGCGACGGGCTCGACGGCGCGGCGCGGCCGGAGCATTTCGACGGCGTGGCGACCGTCGTCGCCAAGCTGCTCAACCAGGTGACGCCCGACACCGCCTATTTCGGCGAGAAGGATTTTCAGCAGCTCGCGGTGATCCGCCGGATGGTCGCGGATCTCGACATGGCGGTGGAGATTGCCGGCGTGCCGACCCAGCGCGACGATGACGGGCTCGCGCTGTCGTCGCGCAACATCTATCTCGACGCGGAGGAGCGCCAGCGTGCGGTGGCATTGCCGCGCGCGCTGGGCGAGGCGGCGCGGGCGATCGGCAAGGGGGTCGCGCCGGGCGAGGCGCTGGCCGAGGCGCGCTCCATGCTGGAGGCGGCGGGGTTCGCGATCGATTACGTCACGCTGGTCGATGCCGATACGCTGGCCGGGGATGCCGATCCGGCGCGCCCCCGTCGCCTGCTCGCCGCCGCGCGGATGGGGTCGACCCGCCTGATCGACAACATCGCGGTCGCGCCCGACATTCAGGGTTAACCGCGTTAACCATTTGTTGAAACCCTTCGGCCCAAGCTTGCCGCGACAAGAGTGAGACGGGGGTTTGGGGACATGGGCAGCAGCCTGAAAAGTGCGCAGTTTCTGATCGACAGCCGGCTGGCGGATGCCGCGCGCGGCGATCTGGATGCCTATTACGATCTGGGCATGGTCTATTCGAGCGGCTCGGCCGGGATCGATATCGACCTGATCGAAGCACACAAATGGTTCAACCTCGCCGCGGTCGGCGGCAGCGAAGCGGCGCAGGCCTGCCGCAGCGAAATCGCCGAAGACATGACCGCACGCGAAATCGCGACAGCGCAAGCCGCGGCCCGCACCTGGTTGCAGATGACGAGCCGCCGCGCGGCCTGACGCCTTCCCGGCGGCCTAGCCCGCCTGCGCGCGAAGCGCCGCGAACGCCGCGCCGATGCGGTGATGGTCGTGATAGTCGCGCGACGCCGCTACTTTTCCGTCGACGATCCGGAACAGCTGAACGTTCGCCACCTGCGCGAGGCGATTGCCGCCGGGGTCGATCAGATCGTAACGATATTCGGCGACCACCGTCTCGCCGTCCGCGCCTTCGGTGAACCGCGCGTCGCGCACCCGCATCGCCAGCGGCATCTTCGCCGCCACCGCGAAATGCGCCGCGATCGCCGCGCGCCCGTCGATCCGCACCGGTTCGGGCAGCGCGAAGGGCTGATCGACCACGGCATCGTCGCCGTAGTACGCGGCGAGATCGTTCCACCGCCCAGCGTCGATCAACGACAGGATCGTCGCCGCGACCGCGCGCGGCGACATCGTCCGCGTCATTCGGCCGCCGCCTTCTTGGCCGCCGTTTTCCTTGCCGGCGTTTTCGGGGCCGGCGTTTTCGGGGCCGGCGCCTTTTTCTTCGCCGTCGGTTTCTTCGCCTTCTTCTTGCCCTTCGCAGGCGCGGCGGCGGCGCGCGCGTCGATCAGTTGCGCGGCTTCCTCAAGCGTCAGCGCGTCCTTCTCGATCGACTTGGGCAGCGTTGCGTTGGTCGTCCCGTCGGTGACGTAGGCACCGTAGCGCCCTTCCATCAGCTTGATCTCGGCCTCGGTGCGCGGATGGTTGCCCAGCACCTTGAGCGGCGCCTGCGATCCGCGTTGCGGTCGCCCGCCGCCCGCCGCTGCTTCGGCCAGCTTGACCACCGCCGCGTTCATGCCGGTCTCGAACACGTCCGCCGTCGATTGCAGCCGGGCGTATTTGCCGTCATGCGCCAGATAAGGCCCGTAGCGCCCGATCGAGGCGGTGATCGGGTTGCCGCTTTCGGGATGCGTGCCGATCGTGCGCGGCAGGCTGAGCAGCTTGAGCGCCCATTCCAGATCGAATTCGGGAATGTCCTTGGGGATCGAGGCGCGCTTCGCTTCCTTGCCCTCGCCGAGCTGGACATAGGGCCCGAACCGCCCGGACTTGCGCTCGACCGGCAGGCCAGTAACGGGGTCGGTGCCCATCGTTTCGTCGTTCGCTGCCGCCTCGCCGTCGCCGCCGGGCTGGCCGAAGCGGCGGGTATACTTGCATTCGGGGTAGTTGGAGCAGGCGACGAACGCGCCGAACTTGCCGCCACGCAGCGCGAGCCGCCCGACGCCGCAATTGGGGCATAGCCGGGGGTCCGCGCCATCGGCCTGGGCGGGAAAGAGATAGGGTTCGAGGAAGGTGTCGAGCGCGGCGGTCACCTCGCTCGGTTTCTGCTCCATCACCTCGGCGGTGCGCGGCTTGAAGTCCTTCCAGAACTGGTCGAGCACCGTTCGCCACGCTGCCCGGCCGCCAGATACCTCGTCCAGCTCATCCTCGAGCCCGGCGGTGAAATCATACCCGACATATTTCTCGAAAAAGCGTTCGAGGAAGGCCGTCACCAGCCGTCCGCTCTCCTCGGCGAAGAACCGGTTCTTCTCGATCCGCACATAGGCGCGGTCTTTCAGCGTCTTGATGATCGAGGCGTAGGTCGATGGGCGGCCGATGCCCAACTCCTCCATCCGCTTGACCAGCGATGCTTCGGAGAAGCGCGGCGGGGGCTGGGTGAAATGCTGCTCGGCCTCGACAGACTTCTTCGCCGGCGCATCGCCCTCGCGCAGGCGGGGCAGGCGCCTGGTGTCCTCGTCGGCGCTATCGTCCGAGCCTTCCTCGTACAGCGCGAGATAGCCGGGGAAGAGCACGACCTGCCCGGTCGCGCGCAACGCGGTCTGACCGGTGCCGTCGGCCAGTTCGACCGTGGTGCGCTCCATCCGCGCCGAGGCCATCTGACTGGCCAGCGCGCGCTTCCAGATCAGGTCGTAGAGCCGCGCGTGATCGCCGCCGCCCATCTTGTCCTTGCCGAAATCGGTCGGGCGGATCGCCTCGTGCGCTTCTTGCGCGTTCTTCGCCTTGGTGGTGTAGTGGCGCGGCTTGTCGGGGACGTAGCTGGCGTCATAACGGTTCGCGACGGCCAGCCGCGCGGCGGAAATGGCCGAGCCGTCCATCTGCACCCCGTCGGTTCGCATATAGGTGATCGCGCCGTCCTCGTAGAGCCCTTGCGCGATGCGCATCGTGTGATCGGCGGAGAAGCCCAGCTTGCGCGCCGCCTCCTGCTGCAAGGTCGAGGTCGTGAACGGCGGGGGCGGGTTGCGCGTGGCGGGCTTGGTCTCGACCGACTGGACCGCGAAGCGCCCGGCCTCGACATCCGCCTTGGCTTTCAGCGCATCACCTTCGTTGCCGATCGTCAGCCGGTCGATCTTGCCGCCGTTCCAGCGCGACAGACGGGCGACGAACGGCGTTCCGTCCTGCTCCATGTCGGCGGTGACCGACCAATATTCCTGCGGCCGGAACGCCTCGATCTCGCGTTCGCGCTCGACGATCAAACGCAGCGATACCGACTGAACGCGTCCCGCCGACTTTGCGCCGGGCAGCTTGCGCCACAGCAC
>JALYTP010000204.1 GCA_030854225.1 Pseudomonadota bacterium | reverse complement strand
ATCCTGGACCGCGCGCGCGCCGATGCGCCGCGAATCGTTTGCGCCGGTCCGCCCGTTGACGCGCTTCCCGGGCTGACGCTTTATGTGGAGATGGCATGAGCGGTTTCGCGTACCGGGTCGACGGCAAGGTCGAAAAGATCGCCATCGAGGGCGCGCTGACCTGCGGCGCGTCGCTCGTCTGGGTGCATTTGACCACCAACAACGATCACGCGCAGGCATGGTTGTCGGGCGAGGCGGGGTTGCCCGATTATATCGTCGAATCGCTCACCGCGACCGAGACGCGCCCGCGCTGCGACGCGCTGGGCGAGGGCGCGTTCCTCAACCTGCGCGGCCGATCGAGCGAGGAACTCAGCTCGTCCGACCCGCTCGCCGCAGTGCGAATCTGGTCGGCGCAGGGGCGGGTGATCTCCGTCACGCGCAAGGCGCTCCTCGCGGTCGATGACGTGGTGAAGGCGGTCGAGGCGGGCGACATCAAGGACCCCGGCGACCTGATCGCCGAATTCGCCAGCGCGATCACCGCCGATCTCGACCCCGAAGTCGCCGATCTCGGCGATACGCTCGACGATTGCGAGGCCGATCTCGATGCCGACAAGGTGTTCGAACTGCGCCGCAAGGTCACGCGGGTTCGCGTCGCCGCGATCGGCTATCGGCGCTTCCTCCAGCCGCAGCGCGCCGCTCTGGAAAAACTCGCCTCGCTGCCGTGCGACTGGTTGCAGGACGATGACCGGCTCCACCTCAATTCCGCCGCCGACCGCGCCGCGCGCATGGCCGAGGAGCTCGAAAGTATCCGCGAACGCGCCTCGCTGACGCACGAGGCGCTGACCGATCTGCGCTCCGAACAGATCGACAATCGCGCGCTGATCATCTCGGTCGTGGCCATGGTGTTCCTGCCGCTGACCTTCGTCACCGGGCTGCTGGGGATGAATGTGAAGGGCATTCCCGATGCCGATCAACCCTGGGCGTTCGATGCGGTATGCGCGCTCTGTGCGGTGATCGCGGTGGCGATCTCGGCCTATTTCGTGCGCCAGCACTGGTTCCGTAAATAGCGGCTCAATCGAGCGGCGGGGTCAGCCGTTCGACCTGATCGTTGAGCGCCTGGAGCGAGGCGATCAGGCGCTGGCGGTCGGCGCGCGTGGCGGCGAGTTCGCTTCTGGTTTCGCCCAGCTCCATCGCGCGCGCGGCGATGCGCGCGTCGAGCGCGGCGTTGGAGCGTTTCAATTCGGCGATCCGCCCGGCACGCGCGAGCACGCGCTCGATCCGCGCGGCGAGCACTTCGAATGCGAACGGCTTGGCGACATGATCGTCGGCCCCGGCGGCCAGCGCCTCCACGGCGGCGGCGGGATCGCTCCGGCCGGTCAGCATGATCACCGGCAGATCGATCGTATCGCGGCTGCCGCGGATTTCGCGTAGGACATGCAGGCCCGACAGGCCCGGCATCACCATATCGAGCAGGACCAGATCGAACCCGCGCGCCGAGACGAAATCGAGCGCCTCCGCCCCGCTTTCGCACAAGGCGGTGAGATAGCCGAGATGCCCGAGCCGCTTGCCGATGACCTCGAGGTTGGTGCGGCTGTCGTCGACCACCAGGATCGTGCGGACGAGCTTGCGCCGCGTCGTGGTGGGTTCGGGGGTGCCGAAGAGTTCCATGAAACCTGGTCCGTCGTGGTTTGCACAGCGATGCTAGCCGGCGGATGTCACCGAATGGTTAATGCGGCGGCAACCATGATATTCAGGCGGCGCGGACGGTGCGCCAGGCGTCGGCAATTTCCTCGAGCGTGGCGGCCACATCGCGAAACGGCGCCGGATCCTGGCCGATACTGGCCTCGACCACGCGCCCGCGCGCGCCGGCGTAGAGTTTCGCCAGCGTCACCGCGACTTCGCCTCCGCGATCGAAATCGAGCCCCGCCTCGAGCGCGAACAGGATCGCGGTGGCGCGGGTGACCTTTTCGCTCTTCATCGCGATCTGGCGGTGTTCGGCGGCCCAGGCGGCGCTGCGCAGCGCGCGGATCGCCTCTTCGTAGAGCAGCTGGACGAGCGCGGGGCCGTCGGCCTCGGCGGTGCGGCCCGCGACATCGATCTGGCGGTACGTCGCCTCGGGATTGCGCCCGAGCATGGTGGCATACGCGGCCATCGCGATCAGTTCTTCCTGTTCCAGGCGTCGATCTGCGCCTGGAGGAAGGACTGGGTGGATTTATACGCCGCGACGCGCGCGTCCATGTCGGCGAATTGCTGGGTCAATTGGGTCTTGGTGGCGTCCTCGTCGGTGCTCAGCTTGGTCTGCGCATCGCTCACCACTCCCTGCGCGGCGGTGTAGCGCGTCGTGCTGGCGGCGAGGCCGTAGGTCGTGTTCGTCGCGGTCGCGGCAATCGTGTTGAGAATGCCGCCGAGCCCCGGATTGGTCGTGCTGGTGCTCGTCGTGAAGATGGCGGCGACCGCATCGGGCCATTTGGCGAGCGCGGCGCTGAGCACATCGGCCTTCACCGACAGCGTGCCGTCGCGATTGGTCGCGACGCCGATCTCGGCCAGCGTGGCCGGCGATCCGACCGGGCCCCCGGTGACGAGCGGGGCCGAGGTCAGGGTCGTCAGCGACCGGTTGAGCGCCGATGCCGCCGAATCGTGCGACAGTGACCCGGTCTGCGGATCGGTCGCGCTTTTCAGCACCGCATGCAGCTGGTTGAACGTATCGACGAAATCGGACACCGCCTGGCTCAACCCGGCGGTCGCGCGGCTCGACCCGATCGTGGTGGTGCCGGTGGTCGCGAGGGTCAACGTCACGCCGTCGATCAGATCGTCGACATTGTTCGAGGCGCGCTCGACCGACACCCCGTCGAGGCTCAGCGCGGCGTTCCCGGCGGCGCTGCCGATCGTCGTCGCGCTGTCGCCGACCCCGACGTTCAGCGTGGCGAGTTCGGGCGTATCGCCGCTTAGCGTAAACGCCTTGGCGGTGCCCGTGGGGCCCTTGAGCGTCAGTCGCGCGCTGCCGTCTACATCGGTGACGATCGTGGCGGTGACCCCGGCGTTCGACGCGTTGATGGCTTGCGCGATCCCGTCGAGCGTCTGGTGCGCGCTGTCGATGGCGATGGTCACCGGCGTATCGCTGCCGGCGGTGAAGCCGGTCATCGCCCCGCCGCTCACCGTCGCCGTGCCGAAGGTCAGCGTCAGATTGCCGGCGCCGACCGTGGTCGTCCGGCTGGCGAGCGAGGTCGCGGTGGTCGCGGTCTGGTTGGTGGCGAGCCGCGTGACGGAAAGTGTGCTCGATCCCGCCGCGATCGTCTTGCCGGTCTGCACCGTAACGCCAGCGACGGCGGCGCTCGAACTGGTCGGCTGGGTCTGCAACGTGCCGCCGGTGATGAGCTGGCCGAGCGCGGTGGCAAAACTGCTGATCCCGCTCTGCACCTGCGAGACGGCGGAAATCTGCGTCGTCAGTGTGGTGGCGGACGATGTGAGCTGCTGCGTCTTGGCGGCATATTGCGCCTGGACGAGCGAGGCGACCAGCGATGTGGTGTCGATGCCCGACCCGGAACCCAGCGTCTGGACGATCGACGCGCCGGTGGCCGAACTTGCCGTGCTGCTGGTCGTCGTCATGCCCGATCCTTCGTCCAAAGCGTCGTCAGGATAAACGGCCGCGCGGCGGACATCTTAACCCGCGACCACGCCGTTTTCGTCGAACCGCGCGGTGGCGGGCACGAGTACCTCGGGCGCGGTGCCGCCGGCCTGGACGTTGAGGTTGAACACGAACGCCAGGATGGTCGCGATCGCGCCGTAAAGGTCGTCGCGGATCTCCTGCCCCTCACGGCTGGTGTAATAGAGCGCGCGAGCGATGCCGGGATATTCGAGCACGGGCACCCGCGCCTCGCCGGCCAGCTCGCGGATCGCCAGCGCCAGCACCCCGCGCCCCTTGGCGACGACCACCGGGATCTGGTCGCTTGCCCGGTCGTAACGCAGCGCGACCGCGAAGTGCGTCGGGTTGGTGAGGATGACGTGCGCCTCGCTCACGGCCTTGCGCATGTTGCGCTTGCCCATCGCATGCTGGCGCTGGCGCATCGCGCTCTTGGCCTCGGGCGACCCTTCGGTTTCCTTGTTCTC
>JALYTP010000203.1 GCA_030854225.1 Pseudomonadota bacterium | reverse complement strand
CCGAGACATCGACCGCAACGGTGGCGGCATAGATGCCCTCGCGCGCCGTTGCGACGGCGTCAGCGTCAACGTCGGAGGCGAACATCTGCAGCTTGATCGGGCGCTTGGCAGTCGCGATCGCCTCCAGGAACAGGATCGCGATCGAATAGGCTTCTTCGCCGGTACTGCATCCGGCAACCCACACGCGCAACGGTTGGTCCTTGTCATGGTGCTCCACAAGATCGGGGATCACCTTGCTCGCTAGCAGGTCGAAAATCTTCGGGTCGCGGAAGAAGGTCGTAACGTTAATAAGCAAGTCCGCCGCGAGCAGATCGCGCTCATCCGCATCCTTACGCAACATCGCCAGATATTTCGGCATCGCGTCCAGGCGAATATTGGCGAGCCCCATGCGTCGTTCGACGCGACGTTGCAGCGTGCCGGGCTTGTATAGCCGGAAATCGTGGGTCGTTTCCTTGCGCAGTTCCTCGATGATATCGGCGAGGCCCGGAGGGCTGGCTGTGGCTGGCTCTCCACTAGCCTTGGCAAAAGCGGCAAGCGCCGCCGGCATTTTGCCGATCCGCAATGTTTCATCGACCAGGCCGGTATCGATTGCGCTAGTCGGCATGGAGTTATGCTCGGCTTCCGCTGGATCCTGCGCGATGACGAGGCCACCCCTATCCCGGATGCTTTGCAAGCCATCGCTGCCATCTCCATCGAAGCCCGACAGGATTATCGCCGCAATCGGATGCTCGGTACCACGAGCCATGGATTTCAAGATAAAGTCGAATGGCTTGCGCGAGCCTCGCGGCGATTCCGGGGTCGAAAGCCTCAGCACGTCCCCGGACACCGACAGGAACGTCCCCGAGGGAATCGTATAGACATGGTCGACTTCGATCGCCGCGCCATCGGTCGCCTCGATGACGGGCATCGGGGTGTGCTTGGACAGCAGCTCGGCCATCAAGCTCTTGTGCGTCGGGTCGAGGTGTTGGATCAGGATGAACGCCATGCCTGGCGATTTCGGCAGGGCGCCGATCAGCTTGGTGACGGCTTCGAGCCCGCCCGCCGATGCGCCCACCGCCACGATCGGGAAATTCGCCTTGGCCGCGGACAAGGCCGCACCTTCGGCCAGGCGGGTCTCGATGCCGCCGGTTTGCTGGTCGAGGAGTCGGGCTTTCGCCTTCGACTCGGTGGTCGAAGCAACCATAAGCTAGGCGTTATCATGTTCGCCATAGAACCCGGCATGCTCATTTCGGTTCGCCGCGCTGCCTGCCGTAAGTAATTTCCGAACCTGTCCGCGCTATCGGCGTGAGGGCACCCTGATCGCATGACAACCTTGCGAATCCTGGTCGCCGAAGACGATGCGATGATCGCTATGTTCCTGTCGGACCTGCTCGAGGCGATGGGTCATACGGTTTGTGCGGTGACCGACACCGAAACGGGGACCATCGCCGCCGCGCTGCTCCACCGCCCCGACTTGATGATCTTGGACGAAGGCTTGCGCGACGGCAGCGGGATTACGGCGATGGAGCACGTTGCGATTACGCTGCCCGTGCCCCACGTCTTCGCGACGGGCGATTGCTACCGTGTGCTGAAAGCTGAACCAAACGCCATAGTTCTGCAAAAGCCCTTCAGCGGGCCCGCGCTCGTGCGCGCGATCGAACGCGCGCTGGAACCTGCTGTCGGCATAAGCTGAGCGGCAAACCCGCCGCGAAGAGCAAAGCCGCTACCTTTGCTTCGGACGCTCGCGCTGCCAAGTCCCATCCATCGGTGCGAGGATAGCGCGCTAGGCGGGACAACGGACCCAATCCCATTCGCCTACCTATTCCACTGGTCTGTGTCTCTCGGAGGCGGTGGTCATTTGCAACGCCGCCGCTAACCAACAGGTGTCGCGAACACCGTGACGAACGCGAGCACCAGCGCGACAAGACCGAACAGCGCCTTTTGCGCGATCTTGTCCGTAACCGCGATCGCCACGAGACACTGCAAGAGATAATAGAATGCAAAAGCGCGTGAGGCGAGCGCCAGGATCGTGAAGGTCGTCGTGGCCCAGCAGAGCCCAATCGCCGAAAGGCAGATGAGGAAATACGTGGTGCGCTTCGACAGCGTGTGTCGCGTGACCTCGATCAAGCTGCCCGATCCGCCGATCGCATCAGCAACCGCGGCACTGAACTGGCTGAAGATCGCAACCAGCACCAGGGGGTAGGTGAGCCACATCGCGATAATCCCGGCGAGCTGCATTAGCGCATCTTCCGACACCTGGCGGGGCAGGAAATGCATTAGCGGCGTCGCGCTGGCTACGAACACGAGATAGACCGCGCTTGAGACAATTTGCGCATCGCGCGAAGCGCGGACGCGGGTTTCAGTGTCAAATTGGTCGCCAAGATAGCGTGCCGTCTCGAACCCCTGGACGACAATCAGGGTTCCAGCGAGCACGGTCACGATATGCCAAGCGCTGGCATCCGGCATGTCGGGCAAAATTATTCCGTGCGTTAGGAGCGCTCGGACGTCGTAAAATCCGAATGCGCCGAGCAGAAGGAGAATGATCGCGAAGGTAGCCCCGAGCGCCCATTGCTCGCTCGACTCTAGCGCGGACAGGCCCCTCGTGAGGGCGAGAACGAGGACGATGCCCAGCACACCTGTCGTGAGGAGCTTCTCGGGCAACGCGCCGCCCGCGTTGAAGAAACCAAGCGCATAGGACGCCAGAATACGGATGTAGAGCGTGACTGAGATGACATAGGCGGGGATCAGCGCAACCTGACCGAATGTGGACAGAACTTCGACACGTCGAGGCGTATCCTTGGCCTCGATCAAGGGCTGAGAATGACGGATATTGTAGCGGATCACCGTGCCAACGGCATAAGCGAGCGCGCAAATACCGACCATCGCCGGCGCAGACCACGGTCCCACACTCCCGCCAAGCACCGAAACGATCACGAGGAACCCGCTCCCGAAGATCGACGCGAGCGGCGTTGTCATTGCAGACAGCCGGGAGCGCCAGTCGTGGTCGGTGGCGTTGTTTGCGACGCCGCCTCTCAACCTATTGATCCTCCGGCGGAGGTCACGTGGATGATCGAGACTAACATCAAGACGAGCGTTTGGCAGGATATTCCAAGAACGGCCACGGTGTATCGATCAGCGATGCACGCGCCCGATCGGCTATCGCGCAATGCCGTCGCGCAGTCGCGAGCCCGGTCGGTTTATTCGGTGCATCATTCTGGCCGAAGCCCGTAGCGCGTTGGAGCGGCAGGCGGATTCACCGCTCGCGCTGGCAACCGGCCATTCGCCGGCGCCACGCCGCTCTTTTTTCACATAAATTCGCTGATCGGTCCGCCACTGCGTCATGGCGCATTCAAAGTAGTTATAGCATGCTGGGTCAAGCTAGAACCGCACAAGGAAGACCGCTGCTAGAGGTCCTGCTATCGCACAAACGCGAAATCTCGACAGAAGATGTGGTCAATTTTGTGTCGTTGGCCGATGTCGATCGTTGTTGCTCGAAGTGGCACATTGGTGCAGCTGACAATGCACAAATGCAGCTAAGTACCTGATTATACTACACACAATGCGCCCCCACAGAGCTTCTCTTAATCAGCGGGTCCTTGGTTCGAGCCCAAGTGCGTCCACCATAAATTCAATGGCTTAGCGGGGGATTTCGGCTGTTGAGGCTGCTCCGAGGCCTGCCAGCAATCAGATAGCAATCAGGCGGTGAAATCTCGCCGAAGGACTGCTAAACCAACTTTCCAGATGATTTGGGCTAACGGCTCGCGGACACCGTGCATGAGTAACGTTCAATCAGGCAAACGCGGCGGCAAGCCGCTCGTCGAGGATTGCCTCACGCTCGATCTCGCGTGGCTTATGCGGCTGGGTCCGATAAGCGGCAAAGCAGGCGGCGGCGAAATCCATTGGTACGCTGATGGTGTGCCGGCTCGGTCGGTTAGATTCCAATTGAATTTGCGCGCCATCGAAAACGCACACCTTACCGTTGCGAGCGAAACGATAAACCAAACGATCGCGCTTGTTGCCTTGCCCCAACATTTCGGCGGGCTTCGATGGTGGTTTCTATGCCCGGTGACGGGCGCGCGCGCGCGCACGCTGCATTTGCCGCCGGATGGCTTACGCT
>JALYTP010000202.1 GCA_030854225.1 Pseudomonadota bacterium | reverse complement strand
GGCACGGGCATCGCGCTGCCCGCCGCCGCCAGATGATCGCGCCGCGCCGCCTCCAGCGCTTCCCACTAGACCGTGCTGCCGCGCATCGCGCTCCCCCCTTCTTCGCCCCTGCCGTGCGCATTCTCTAGCAGCCGTAGCCGCGCGCGCCACCTTGCCTTCACCACCCCCATCCGTCATGCGCGCGCCATGCTTCCGTTCGCGCGCGTCTCGATCATCGGAATCGGCCTGATCGGCTCATCGATCGCGCGTGCAGTGCGCGCGCAGATGCCGAGCGTAAGGCTGACGGGATACGATGCCGACCAAGCGGTGCGCGACACCGCGACACAGCTCGATCTGCTCGACGACGTCGCCGACACGGCCGGCGCGGCGGTGATCGACGCCGATCTCGTCATCCTGTGCGTACCGGTCGGGGCGATGGGGGCGGTGGCCGCCGACCTCGCCGCCGATCTGCCGGCCGACGCGGTGGTCAGCGACGTGGGCAGTTCCAAGGCGGCTGTCGCGCGCGCGCTGACCGAGGCGTTACCTGGCGCGACGGTCGTGCCGGCGCATCCGGTTGCCGGCACCGAGCGCAGCGGGCCGGAAGCCGGGTTCGCCACCTTGTTCCATCAGCGCTGGTGCATCGTCACCCCACCCGACGGCGCCGATCCGCTGGCGGTGGAACGAGTGAGCGAATTCTGGCGGCGGCTCGGCGCGCAGGTCGAGACGATGGCCCCCGATCATCACGACCGCGTGCTGGCGATCACCAGTCATCTGCCGCATTTGATCGCCTATACGATCGTCGGCACCGCCTCCGACATGGAGGAGGTGACGCGCAGCGAAGTGATCAAATATTCCGCCGGGGGTTTCCGCGATTTCACGCGCATCGCGGCGTCCGACCCGACGATGTGGCGCGACGTCTTCTTGTCGAACAAGCACGCCGTGCTCGACATGCTGCAACGCTTTTCGGAAGATCTGACCGCGTTGCAACGCGCGATCCGCTGGGACAAAGGTGACGAATTGTTCGACCTGTTCTCCAAGACCCGCGCGATCCGCCGCGGCATCATCGAACAGGGGCAGGACGATCCGGCGCCCGATTTCGGCCGCAGCCACGATTAGCGTTTGTCGCGGGCCGGCACCGTCACCTTGCCGACGCAACCCTCACGTTGCCGCCGCCGGCGTATCCAGCGCATTGATCGCGGCATGCACGAGCGCCTCGGCCTCGGCGCGCGGCAGCCCCGGAGGGATCGGCTTGCCGAACCGGAACGTCACGATGCCGGGGCGCTTGGCCTCGCCTCGAGGCCACACCGCGCCGCTGTCCAGTGCGATCGGCACGACCGGCAGCTTGAGCAACTGGTACAGCCCGGCGAACCCGGCGCGCAGCGGCGGCTGCTCGCCCGGCAACACGCGCGTACCTTCCGGAAAGATCAGGATCGAGCGCCCCTCCTCGATCGCCGCGCGCCCCTCGCGCAGCATCCGGCGCAGCGCGCCCGCCGATGCCGCACGATCGACGATGATGACGCCGTACCGCCGCGCCGCCCAGCCCCAGAACGGGATGCCGGCGAGTTCCTGTTTCATCACGATCACCGGCCCGCCCAGCACGTCACCCAGCTCCAGCGTCTCGTACATCGCCTGGTGCTTGGCGGCATAGAGCACCGGCCCGGGCGGGAACGGATTGCCCTCGACGCGCCAGTGGATGTCCAGGATCGAGCGCGTCGCCCAGCGGTGGAAGCGCGTCCACCACAAGGCATAGGCGATCGTCGCCCGACGCCCGAACAATGCCGCGAACAGCGCCGCGATCACGATCGGCGCGGATATTCCGTAGAACACGAGCGAGAAGACGATCGTACGCAGCCGGTTCACGCGCCCAGCCCTGTCCACAAGGCGATCCGCCGCAGGATCAGCTTGTTGTATTCAGCGACCAGCAGCCCGAAACGCGGCGTTGACGGCACCCCGTCGCCGACCACGGTAACCCCGCTGTCGAGCGCGTTGACCAGCTCCATGCGCGCGCGCGCGAGGTGCCAATCGGAGGTGACCAGTCGTACCGATCGGTAATGGTGCGCCCGCACCCATGCCGCGGTCTCGTTGGCATTCGACCGGGTATCGACCGCCTGGCGCCCGAGATCGACGCAGCAGGCAAACAGCGCGGGGGAGCTGTGATATTCGGCGATCAGTTCGCGTGGGCGGACTTCGGGCGCGACACCGCTGATCAGCAGGCGTTGCGCGGCATGCGCCTGGAGCAGCGCCAGCCCGCGATCGATCCGTTTCGCGCCGCCGGTCGGCACGACGATCGCGTCGGTCGTGGTGCCGTCGAGCGGCTTGGGCAGCAGCAGCATGAACGCCGCAAACCCAAGCAGATAGGCCAGCGCCATGACCGCGAGGAGCCGGCGGATCACAATGTGCCTTTCAACGCGCCGAGCACGGCGATCCGCGCCGCCAGCGTCGCCAAAAGCGCGAAGGCGACCGGCAACAGCGCGAGTAGCAGCCAGTCGGTCCCCGCCAGCGACAGCCCGTCGACCAGATCGGATCCCAGCCGCGCTACCTGCGCACCGATCAGCAAGGCGACCCCCGTCGCGGCGACCGCGCCGATCACCCCGCCGATCAGCGTGTCGAGCGCGATGCGCCGCTGGAACAACCGCGCGACCTGCACGTCGGTCGACCCCAGCATGTGCATCACATCGATCGTCTCGCGGTGCGTATCGAGCCCGGCGCGCGCGGCGAGGATTACCACCGCCGCCGTCGCCCCGGCCATCAGCAACACCAAAGCGGTGGCGAGCCAGGTGACCATGGACATCACGTCGGCGACCGGCGACATCCAGCGTTCGTGCCGGTCGATCCGCGCGGCCGGCGCCACGGCCTGCACCTCGCTCGTCACCCGCGCGACGGCGTCGTCGCCGCTTTTGCCGGCCAGATCGACGTCGATCATCGCGGGGATCGGCAGATCGGGGTCCGATCCTTCGGGGCCGAGCCACGGGCGCAACAGATCGGTCAATTTCGCACGGTCGACCTCGGTCACGCGCGCGATATCGGTGTCGCTGCGCAGCACGGCAAGCACGCGCGCGGTCTGTTCGGCGCGCGCACCGTCCTGCGGTTCGACGATCTGGACCGTCAGCCGCCCGGCAAGCTGCCGGTCCAGCAGGATCGCGGCGCGGCGGGTGCCGAGCCCCGCCGCCGCCGCCAGCAGCGTCAGGAACAACATGATCGCCATGATCCACGTCATCGCGCGGGTGGCGCGGCTGTCGTCGAGCAGGCGCCGGTCGGCAGCGGAGGAGACGAACACGCTCATTGGTCGGGCCGCGGGGGCGGGAAGCGCAGCGAGCCGGTCGGATCGATCAGCCGGCCCTTGTCGAGCCGCATCATCTGCGCGTTCGCGATCCGGCTGATAAGGTGGAAATCGTGCGTCGCGACGACCACCGTCGTGCCCAGCCGGTTCAGCGAATCGAACAGGTGGAGCAGCCGTTCGGCCATGTCGGGATCGACGTTGCCGGTAGGTTCGTCGGCGACGAGAATTTCGGGCCGGCCGATCACCGCGCGCGCGATCGCCACGCGCTGCTGCTCCCCGCCCGACAGCGTCGGCGGCCGCGCGTCCATCCGGTCGGACAACCCGACCCAGGCGAGCATCTCGCGCACCGGCGCATCGATATCGCCCTCCGGCATCCCCGCGACGCGCAGCGGCAGCGCGATATTGTCGTACGCCGACAGATGCGGGACGAGGCGGAAATCCTGGAAGACGACCCCGATGCGCCGGCGAAACCCCGGCAGCCGGCGACGCGGCAGCATCACCGTATCCTCGCCGAACAGGCGGATCAGCCCACGGCTCGGGCGCTGGGCGAGGTAAAGCAATTTGAGCAACGAGGTCTTGCCCGCGCCGCTTGCCCCGGTCAGGAAATAGAACGCGCCGCCGGCGAGCGTGAAGCTGACGTCGGACAGCGTCTCCGCGCCCGTGCCGTAACGTAGCCCCACATTCTCGAACTGCACGATATTGGCCATGCTGGCGCGTATCCGCTCGCTCTTGTCTTGCCCCGCACGATGCCATCGCACGTTCCGTCGCCGCGCTTCAAGCCGGGAGGTGGAAACACTTGCGCTGCATGTCGCGTGCGTGCTTACAACGGGCGCCGGGGGCACCCGTCCAG
>JALYTP010000201.1 GCA_030854225.1 Pseudomonadota bacterium | reverse complement strand
ATGCGGGGCTCAAGCCCGAGGACAAGGCGCGCATCATCGGTGAACTCAAGGCGAAGGGCGCGAGGGTCGCGATGGCGGGCGACGGCATCAACGACGCGCCGGCGCTCGCCGCGGCGGATGTCGGCGTCGCGATGGGCACCGGCACCGACGTGGCGATCGAGAGCGCGGGGATGACGCTGACCAACGGCGATCTTTCCGCGATGGTCCGCGCGCGGCGTTTGGCCAAGGCGACGATGCGCAATATCCGTCAGAATCTGTTCTTCTCGTTCCTGTTCAACGGGATCGGTGTGCCGGTGGCGGCGGGAGTGCTCTATCCGGTCGCCGGCATCCTGTTGTCGCCGATGATCGCGGGCGCGGCGATGGCGCTGTCGAGCTTTACCGTGGTAACCAACGCGCTCAGACTCAATAAGGCGAAGCTGTGAAGATCGGGCCGGTTTCCACCGCGAGCGGCGTTTCGCAGCGCATGATCCGGCACTATGAGAAGATCGGTCTTGTGCCGTCGGCGCCGCGCCGGGATAGCGGCTACCGGGATTATACCGATGCCGATGTCCACCGGCTGCGATTCATCGCCAATGCGCGCGACCTCGGTTTTCCGATCGAGGACATCAGGGCGCTATTGGGCCTGTGGAGCGATGCCGCGCGATCGAGCGCCGATGTGAAGGCGCTGGCGACCGCACGCGCCGCCGATTTGGGGCGCAAGGCGACGGCGCTCGCGGCGATGCGCGGCGCGCTGCTCGATCTTGCCGATCGTTGCCACGGCGACGACCGCCCCGATTGCCCGATCATCGACAACCTGGTGGACGGGCGCGCGGCACGCTGAGGGCATTCCCGGCCAAATCGCGATCGCCGCCGCCTGACGGGACAGGATCAACGGGCGCCGGCTGGTTTGTAGAGGAAGCACTCGGCCAGGAAGGGCAACTATGATCGCGCGGGCGGGCATCGAGCGCGGTTTCGATCATGGCGCGTATTTCCTCTCGATGGTGGAAACCGACGTCCGCCGGGGCCGTTCCCCCGGCTCATGCATTGTTGGCCGCAAAGGAGCGCCGCCATGTCACCCCTGCCGTTCACCTTCGGGATCAGCGAATTCACCACCATGCCGTGGTCGTTCGACGAGGACGTGTCGCGGTACGTCCAACTCGGCGTGGATGCGATCGAGGTGGTCGAGGCCAAGCTCGATGACGATCGTTATGCCGACCAGATGCGCTCGATCGCGGCCGCCGGGCTGACGATCAGCGGCGTCCAGCCGAAGGTGCGCACCTTTTTCGACAGTCGCATGATGCCGACTCCGGCAGGACTCGACGACCGCGTCGTCTGCCTGCGGCGATCGATCGAACGGCTTGCGGAATTCGCCCCCGGCGCGCCGTTCATCACGAACACCGGCGCGCATCCCAAGGGCGACACGGCCGAGGCGATGAAGGTCGTCGCGAATAAACTCGGCGAGCTGGGGCGCATTGCCGCCGATCACGGCGTGACGATGGCGATCGAGCCGCTCAACCCAAGTTCGGTCAATGTCGAGAGCGCGATCTGGACGATCGACCAGGCGCTCGACGTGATCGAGGCGAGCGGCAGCGATCATGTCGGGCTGTGCCTCGATTACTGGAACATCTGGCAGAACGCGGATGTCGAGGCCGCGATCCGGCGCGCGGGAAATCGCATCTTCACCGTGCAGGCGAGCGACTGGCGCACGCCGCGCTCGTTCGCGGATCGCGTCGTGCCGGGGGACGGCATCATCCCGCTGGCGGCGCTGATCGGGGCGACCCGCGCGACCGGTTACGACAAGCCCTGGGTGGTCGAGATATTCTCGAACGACGTGTCGGATTCGCTGTACGACGACGATCTGGACGCCGTCGTGCGGCGCTGCCGCCACGGCATGGCGGACGCGTGGACGGCCGCCTGACGCTCGTCCACCCCCGATCGCGATCTCGGTGGTCTCGGGCGGACTGGTCCTGCGGTTCACCCTGCGCAACGGGATGACCTGGTCTTAGAGTTCGCCCGCCGCGGGTTTTCCCTGTCGACAATCGGCACGCGACAATGCTCCGTGGTCTTTTGAGGATCGAGGGAAACATCCACGCGCGGTTCCGTTAAAGCGGCATCGCCACCGCTACACGCACAGGAGCTCCGTTTGGCCGAGCATTACGATCTGATCGTCATCGGCAGCGGCCCCGGCGGCGCGTCGCTGGCGCAGCGGCTCGCACCCACCGGAAAGCGTATCCTGATCCTCGAACGCGGCGACTATCTGCCGCGCGAGGAGGATAATTGGAACGCCGAGGCGGTGTTCGTCGATGGCAAATACCAGGCCGGAGAGATTTGGACGAACAAGCAGGGCGGCACCTTCACGCCGCAACTCCATTATTATGTCGGCGGCAATTCGAAGGTTTACGGCGCGGCATTGTTCCGGCTGCGCGAGCGCGATTTCGACGCGGTAGCGCATGCCGGCGGCATCTCTCCCGCATGGCCGCTCAAATACGACGCGTTCGCGCCTTATTACGACGATGCCGAAGCGCTGTTCCACGTCCACGGCGCGCGCGGCGAGGATCCGACCGAGCCGCCGTCGGACACGCCCTATCCGTTCGTCGCGGTGAAGCACGAACCCCGGGTTGCCGAGCTTTCCGACAAGCTGACCCAGATCGGGCTCAAGCCATTCCATCTGCCGCTCGGAATCTTGCTCGACCAGAAGGCCGATGGCTTTGCGACTCCGACCAGCACCTGCATCCGGTGCACCGCGTTCGACGGTTTTCCCTGCCTGTTGAACGGCAAGGCCGACGCGCAGGTGATGTGCATCGACCCGATGCTGGCCGCGCATGACAACGTGACGCTGCTGACCGGTGCCTATGCTTCGAAGCTCGGCACCGATGCCACCGGCCGCCTCATCGACGCGGTCCATGTCGAACGCGGCGGCCGCGAGGAAATCTACACCGCCGATACCGTCGTCGTCGCCTGCGGCGCGCTGTCGTCGGCGCTACTGCTGCTGCGCTCGGCCAATGCGCAGCACCCGAACGGACTCGCCAACGGTTCGGATCAGGTCGGGCGCAATTACATGCGCCATGAAATGTCGATCGTCATGGCGGTGATGAAACACGTCAACGACACCGTTTTCCAGAAGACGCTGGCGCTGAGCGATTTCTATTTCGGCAGCGACGATTGGGCCGGTGCCGAGGGACCCTGGCCGCTCGGCCTGATCCAGATGATGGCGATCACCCATGCCGCGCAGATCAAGGGCGAGGCACTGCCCGGTTGGCTCGAATGGCTGCCCGACATGCCGTTCGACGAACTCGCGCGGCATTCGATGGATTTCTGGTTGCAAGCCGAAGACCTGCCGCATCCCGACAACCGGGTCTATTATCAGGATGGCAAGGTTCATCTCGACCTCGTCGAGACCAATCCGGAGGCACTGGCGCGGCTCAAGGCCAAGCTGAAAGAGGTGCTATCACAAATCGGTTGGCCCGCCGTGCTGCTCGAACGCTCGCTCTATTTCGGCAAGGATATCGGGTTGGCGGGCACCGCGCATCAGGCGGGCACCTGCCGCTTCGGCACCGATCCGGCGACCTCGGTCCTCAACCTCGATTGCCGCGCGCACGAGGTCGACAATCTTTATATCACCGACGCCAGTTTCTTTCCCTCGATCGGCGCGGTCAACCCGACGCTGACGATCATCGCCAACGCGCTGCGCGTTGCCGACATCATCAAGGAGCGGTTGTGAGCAGCGCCGCGATCGTCGCGCTGGTCGTCCGCTGCGGGCTGGTGATGTTGTTCCTTCCGTTCAGCGCGCTCGACAAGGTGCTGAACTTCAACGGCGCGATCGACCAGTGCGGGCAGGTCTTCAAGCCGAAGGTGCTGGCGGCGATCGTGCTGCTTTGCGGGCTGGCGATCGAGATTTTCTGCTCGCTCGGCGTCGTCACCGGCATCGCCGATCGCGCCTCGGCGCTCATCATTGCCGGCTACTGCGCGGCCACTGCGATCCTCTACAAACAATTCTGGGCGCAGGGCGATTTCTGGTCCGATCCTGATGGCAAGGGCCGCACTTTGTTCTGGGATTTCCTCAAGAACCTGTCGCTCGGCGCGGGTTTCCTGCTGATCGTCGTCGGCACCAACGGTACGGACCTCGCCCCGTT
>JALYTP010000200.1 GCA_030854225.1 Pseudomonadota bacterium | reverse complement strand
CTCGCGCTGTTCGTGCGCCCGCGCGATCTCGACCCCGCGCTCGGGCCCGACGCGGCCTAGCCTTTTCCCAGCATCGCCTTCAACCCGGCGAGCGCGCCGAACGGTCCCGCATCCTCCTCGCCGATCCCGCCCGCATCGCGCAATGCCGCCGCCGCACCCGGCGCGCGCGGGAACGGATCGAGCGCCAGCGCCATCGTTTCCGCCGCCGCCTCGCCGAGGTCGATCGCGGCACCGTCATAGGCCACCACGTCGCAATCGTCGGCGTTCAATTCCCGTTCCTCGTCTCCGGCTGCCTGATCGACCACAAAGCGCAACGCAACCTGCTCGTCGATCGCGGCAGGAACGGGCGCATCGGTGACGACGCACGCCTGCACCACCGCCGCGCGGACCCGCCCGCGCGCGACGATCCCCACGGCATCGCGGTGCAGGGTGAAATCGGCATCGAGCCGCTCGATCGCTTTCAGGCCGAACCGCCGCGCCAGCGCACCGCGCTCGGCCTCGTCGGCACTGATCGACACCTGACGCTCGTCCGCGCCGATCGTGTCGCCCTGTTCCAGGCGGCAGAATTCGGGCACGCTCACGGCAGCGCGCCAGCGAGCAGGCTGGCGGTATCGGTGGCGGCCAGGGCATCGCGAAAGGCAAGCAATGCCCCCCGGCAATGCGCCAGCGCCTCGGGATCGACCGGCGCGCCGCGATACAGGTTGCGGGTGAGCGCCGCGTCGATATCGCCCGCCGCCAGCCCGTCGCGATACGCGCCCAACCGCCCGCCCAGCATGCTCATCATCCGCCCGATATGCTTGCCCACGATGATGTCGCCGATGCCGATCTCGCGCAATTGCCCGTCCATGTCGGTCACGAACCGCTCGGTCAGGTGCGCCGAGGCGGCCGCCGCCTGCGGATCGTCCTCCAGCCGCAGCAGCACGAACGACAGCACCGCCGCGACCATGTCGAATCGCCCGTCGATCGTATCCGCGACCCCGCCCGATTCGTACCAGTGCGGCTGGCGCGCGCGCGCGATCACGGCGTTGTAGAGGACGATCATTTCGTCACGGCGTGGCCGCAACAGCTTCGATAACAGGTTCACCACCGGCCTCCGTTGCGGCACCGCCCTTGTTTGGCCGCGATTCCCCGCATATTGAGCGGCAGGGCGCGCGATGCAATCGCGCGACGCGTGTTTCGTACGCCTGCGGGTGGGAGTTGAAGTGATGACCGTGATTGCCACCCGCCTGTTCGGCGCCGCCGCGGCGCTCACCTTGGTCCTCGCCGGGGGCTGCACCCCGCTCCAGCAGCATCAGGGTTATGTCATCGACGCCGATCTGGTCAATTCGGTGCAGACCGGGGTGGACAACCGCCAGTCGGTGCTCACCACGCTGGGCAAGCCCACCTTCGCCAGCGAGTTCAACCGCGGCGACTGGTATTACGTGTCGCGCGACACGCGCAATTTCCTCTACAACAACCCCAAGCCGATCCACCAGGATACGATCCGCATCGTGTTCAACCAGGCCGGCACGGTGAGTGCGGTATACAAATCGGGGATCGAGCAGATCGCCAAGATCAAACCTTACAGCAAGACGACGCCTACGCTGGGCCGGTCGCGCGGATTCTTCGACGATCTGTTCGGCAATATCGGCACGGTCGGCGCCGGCGGGGTCGGCGGCGGCGAACAGGGCGGCGGGCGCGACACACCCTGATTCGGCGCCTTTCTGATTGCTGATCGATCCATTCCAGCGGCGTTCAGCGACGGGACGCGACAAGCGTGACGGCCATGGCGCCCCAACGCGCGCCCGTCGGCCCGGAAATGGAGAGCAGATCATGCGTAAATTGATTGTCACCGCGCTGACGGCGATGACCCTCGTCCCCGTCGCGGCACAGGCCCAGTCCAACGGCGAATTGCGCCACGATCGTCGCGATATCCGCCAGGAACAGCGCGACCTCAGCCAGGCCCGCCGCACCGGCGACCGCCATGACATTCGCGACGAACGCCGCGACGTGCGCGATGCACGGCGCGAATATCGCGAGGATCGGAACGATCGCGATCGCCGCTGGGCGCGCGACGACTGGCGTGGCTGGCGCGACCGTAACCCCGCTTTCTATGCCCGCGGATCATGGCGCGCGCCGTTCCGCTATTACAACTTCCGGCCCGGCCTGCGGATCGGCGCGGCCTATTACGGCCCGTCCTATCGCATCGCCGATCCGTGGCGGTTCCATCTTCCCGCCCCTGCCGGGGGCCAGGTCTGGGTGCGCCATTATGACGATGTGATTCTGGTCGATACGCGGCGCGGCGTGGTGATCGACGTGATCCGCGGTTTCTACCGCTAACGGTGTCGTCACGGCCCGGGCGGGGTTCGCCTCGCCCGGGCTATTTTTGCGTCAGCGCACGGTGAACAGCACCTGATCCACGACATGCCCGGCGATATCGACGAGGCGCAGGCGGTGCTGCCCCGGCGGCGCGAGGATCTGCGGAGTCGCGTCCGCCGCACCCAGATCGCGCCGGTCGAGCAGCAGGCGATGCGCCGTAACCGCGCCCGTCACCGTCACCGCGAGCCGCTGCCGATCGGGCGGAATATCCGGATCGATCGCATAAACGGTGCCCGATACGGGGTTGGTGATGCGCGGCCGGCGTGATTCGGCCGGCGCGAAGGCGATGTGGTTCATGCCCGTGCCGGCGAGGAAATATTCGCGGCGCGGTTGTTCGATATTGTCGGCGAAGGTCACCTGGCGCTGCTCCACCCCGCGCGGGCGCGGCGGTTGCGCGCTGCTGTGCCCGGCGGTGAGCGCCAGCATCACGTCGCGCCACACTGGCGCCGCGCCACTCGTGCCCGAAACGGCGCGCATCGGATCGCCCTCGACATTCCCGACCCACACAGCGACGGTGTAGCGATCGGTGAAGCCGATGCACCAATTGTCGCGCATCGCCTTCGACGTGCCCGTCTTCACCGCCGCCCAGAACGGCAGGCGCAGCGCCGAATCGAGCCCGAACGTCACCGCGCGCGCATTGGGATCGGACATCATGTCGCCGACGATCCACGCCGCCTGCGGGGTGGTGATCGCGCGTGGCGGCTCGCGCGGGTCGGCGGCGGTCAGGCGCGGTGGTGCGGCGCGGCCGGCATTGGCGAGGCTGCGATAGGCGTTGGCCTGTTCGAGCAATGTCACCTCGGCCGATCCGAGCGCGAGCGAATAACCGTAATACTCCCCGTCCTCGACCAGCCCGCGATACCCGGTATCCCACAACCGGTCGCGAAACGCCTCGACGCCCACGAGGATCAGCGTGCGCACCGCCGGCACGTTGAGCGATCCGGCGAGCGCCGAGCGCGCCGACACCGGCCCCTTGAACCCGCGATCGTAATTCTGCGGCACGTACAGCCCCGAGGCGGTGTCGAGCTGCACCGGCGAATCGTCGAGGATCGAGGCCGGGGTGAGGTATCCCTTCTCGATCGCCTCGGCATAGAGGAACGGCTTGAGCGTCGATCCCGCCTGGCGGTAGCTGTTGGCGCCGTCGACCGCCGGCGCGGTCGAGGCGCCGCCGATCCCGCCGACATAGGCGAGCACGTCGCCGCTGGCATTGTCGAGCACCACCACCGCGCCGTCGCGCGCGCGGCTGCCGCCCAGCCCCTGCAACTGCCGCTTGAGCGCGGTGATCGCGAGCCGCTGGATATCGAAATCGAGCGTCGTCTTCATGCGCAGCCCGGGCCTGGTCAACAACCGGTCGGCGAGATGCGGCGCGAGGCCGGGATCGAGCGCGAGGCGCCGCGCCGGGCCGAGCATCGAGGCGACCTCGCCCGCGAAGCGCGTGCAATCGCTGTCATGGCTCAGCGCGCACGCGCGCCGCGTTAGCGTTGCCGCCCCCGCCTGCGGTTCGGGCAGGAGCGCGGCGAGCAGCAAGGCATCGTCCTTCGCCAGCGCGTCGGGCGTCTTGCCGAACAGACCGAGCGCGGCGGCACCAATCCCCTGCGCCTCGCCGCGATAACCGGCGAGGTTGAGATACGCCTCGAGGATCTGGTCCTTGCTCCAGCGACCCTCCAGCGCCCAGGCCGCGCGCATCTGGCGCATCTTGTCCCAGACGCCGCGCGCGCCCGGCGCGGCGAGGCCGGGCGCCAAGAAGCCCGCGACCTGCATCGAC
>JALYTP010000009.1 GCA_030854225.1 Pseudomonadota bacterium | reverse complement strand
ATATAGACCGGATCGGCCGGCGTCGCCGATCCGCAATAGACCGCGAGGCGTTTCAACGCGGCCTCTCCAGCATCAGCGCGGCGGTCGCCTTGGCGCTGCCCACCACGCCTGGAATCCCCGCGCCAGGGTGCGTGCCCGCACCGACGAAATAAAGGTTGGGGATATGATCGTCGCGGTTGTGGACGCGGAACCACGCGCTCTGCGTCAGGATCGGCTCGAGCGAAAACGCGCTGCCCAGATGCGCGTTCAGGTCGTGCGCGAAATCCTTCGGGGTATAGCTGAACCTGGTCACGATCCGCTCGTGGATATCGGGGATCAGCCGCCGCCCGATCTCGTCGAGGATGCGCTTTTCGAGGATCGGCGCGATCTCGTCCCAATCGACCGGGAACTTGCCGAGATGCGGCACCGGCGCGAGCGCGTAGAAGCTGCTCATGCCCTCGGGCGCCATCGACGGATCGGTGACGGTCGGGTGGTGGAGATAGAGCGAGAAATCCTCCGGCAGCACGCCGTGATCGTAGATATCGGCGAGCAATCCCTTGTAGCGCGGGCCGAACAGGATCGAATGGTGCGGGATGCCCGGCCATGTGCCCTTCACCCCGAAATGGACGACGAACAGCGAGGGCGAGAAACGCTTGCGTTCCAGCCGCTTGATCGTGCGTTGCGCGCTGCGCGAGGTGCGCAGGAGATCGCGATAGGCGTGGACGATGTCGCCGTTGACCGCGACCATGTCCGCCTCGCTCGTCCACCCGCTCGCCGTCGTGACGCCGGTCACGCGGTCGCCCAGCGTCTCGATCGCCGTCACTGCGTCGCCGAGCCGCACCTTACCGCCCAGCCGCTCGAACTGCGTGACCATCGCCGCGACCAGCTTGCTCGTCCCGCCCATCGCGAACCACACGCCGCCGTCGCGCTCCAGCTTGTGGATCAGCGCGTAGATCGCGCTCGTGTTCATCGGGTTGCCGCCGACCAGCAAGGTGTGGAACGACAGGGCCTGACGCAGATGCTCGTCCTCGACGAAGCCGGCGACGACCGAATAGACCGATCGCCACGCCTGATATTTCGCCAGCGCCGGGGCGGCCTTCACCATCGACGCGAAATCGAGGAACGCGACCGAGCCGAGCTTCTCATATCCCTCGCGGTACACGCCCGCCGCATAATCGAGGAACTTGCGGTATCCCGCGACGTCCTTCGGGTTCAGCCGTGCGATCTCGGCGTTCAGCGCGGCATCGTCATTGCCGTAATCGAACCGCGTCCCGTCGGGCCAGGACAGGCGGTAGAACGGCGATACCGGCGCCAGCGTCACGTCGGCGGCCATGTCGTTGCCCGACAAGGCCCATAATTCCGTCAGGCAATCGGGATCGGTGATGACGGTCGGTCCGGCATCGAAGGTGAAGCCGTCCTTTTCCCACACATAAGCGCGGCCGCCGGGCTTGTCCCGCGCCTCGACGATCACGGTTTCGACGCCCGCCGATTGCAGCCGGATGCCCAGCGCGAGCCCGCCGAACCCCGCGCCGATGACGATCGCGCGTGTCATCGCGCGCGCCTCATGCCTGGCCCCGGATCGCCGCGATCGCGCGGCCGATCGGCACCGGCGGCTTGCCCGCGAGGATGCGCGCCTTGTCGAACATGGTGGATTGTCCCGCGTAGAAGCGCCCGATCAGCGCCGGGTTGAGCCGGTAGAAGCGTTCCAGGATGCGATATCGTTCCTGTGGCTCGGCCGCCTTGAACAGCATCGTATCGAGCATGCGGTAAAAACCGCGCGCGTTCCACTGCGCCTTGGCGTAATCGTGTGTCAGATCGTGCAGCCCGGTGCCCGACTGGTCCGCCGCATCGGCGATCAGCAGGGCGAGCCGCACCGCATCGGGCAGCGAATAGCCGGTGGTCGGGTGGAACAGCCCGGCGCGCATCCCGGCCTTCGCCACCCCGTCACCGCCGGACCGCCAATAGGCATCGAAATCCCCGCCGATCACGACCGGCAACACGCCCGTCTCGCGCCGGCCGGCCTTGGCGACCTCCCACCCGCGCGAGGCGGCATAGGCCTTGATGCGCTTGCCCAGCGCCTTGGCGTCGAGATCGGGGGTGTCGCTGTAATAGGTGTCCTCGACGAACATTCGCGTGTCGGAAAAGGGCAGGCAATAGACGAAGCGGTAACCGTCGAGCTGCGGCACGGTCGCGTCCATCACGATCGGCATCGCCTGGCCGTGCGGGGCCGACAGCCGCAGTTCGCGCCCGACGAATTTCTGCCAGCCGAGGTCGAGCAGCGACAGATCGCCGGTGCCGCGCGCGTCGATCACGCCCTTGGCCTCGATCCGGTCGCCATCGTCGAGCACCACCGCGGTCGCCGAGACGTCCACCGCCTGGCGCCCGAGCATGATCGCCCCGGCCGGAATCGTGCGCCGCACATGCGTGTCGAGCCGCGCCGATTCGATCGAATAATAAGGCTGCGCGATGCAGCGCCGGTGCGCCGGGAACGCGACCTCGTAACCGGGCCAGCGGTGCGCCACCAGCGGCGCGACCAGCCAGCGATCGGCCGCCGCCACGTCGCTGCCGAAGAACGACCACAAATGATTGCCGCCGATCTTGTCCCCTGCCTCGATCAGCCGCACGCCGAGATCGGGGCGGCGCTGCGCCAGCGCGAGCGCGACGAGCGCGCCCGACAGGCCGCCGCCGACGATCGCCAGGTCACAGACATGCGTGTTGGGCATGGTCCTGCGCTAGACCAAGCGCGCGGCGGGCGAAACCCCGCCCTTGACGTGGCCCGTCCCGCCGCCGCACAGAAGCGCGATACAAAACATTATCAGGGGTCGGATATCATGCGGATCGGTTCGTTCATCGGGGCAAGTCTGCTCGCGCTGGGTGTGGCGGGAAGCGCCGGCGCGGCGCCCGCGCGGCAGAACCCGTTCGCCAGCGCCAGCACCCTGCCGTTCCAGGCACCGCGCTTCGATCTGATCCAGGACAGCGATTACCAGCCCGCCTTCGAGGCGGCGATGGCGCAGCACCTCAAGGAAATCGAGGCGATCGCCGACAATCCCGCACCCCCGACCTTCGACAACACGATCGGCGCGATGGAGAAATCGGGCCGGATGCTCGACCGGGTGAACCTGGCTTTTTCGGCCGTGGTCGCGGCCAACACCAACGACACGCTCGACAAGGTGCAGACCGAGGAATCGCCCAAGCTGTCGCAGCATCAGGACGCGATCTACCTCAACCCCAAATTGTTCGCGCGGGTGAAGGCGCTGCACGACCATGCCGCGCAGGAGAAGCTGACGCCGGAGCAGGCGCAGCTGCTCAAGGTCTATTATACCGGCTTCGTCCATTCGGGCGCGCTGCTGGACGATGCCGACAAGGCCAAATTGCGCGCGATCAACACCGAGCTGGCAAGCCTGCAGACCGCGTTTCAGCAAAAGCTGCTCGCCGCAGGCAAGGCAGGCGCGCTGATCGTCGATGACAAGGCGAAGCTCGCCGGGCTCGACGACGGCGCGATCGCCGCGGCGGCGAAGGATGCAGCCGGGCGGGGCATGGCCGGCAAGTGGCTGATCCCGCTCCAGAACACGACGCAGCAGCCGGCGCTCGCCTCGCTTGCTGACCGTGCGACTCGCGAGGAATTGTTCAACCAGAGCTGGACCCGCGCCGAAAAGGGTGACGACAACGACACCCGCGCCACCGTCTCGCGCATCGCCGAGTTGCGCATCCAGCTCGCCAACCTGCTCGGCTATCCCGATTTTGCATCCTACGCGCTGTACGACCAGATGGCGAAGACGCCGGCTGCGGCCAAGGCGTTCATGGCCGGGCTGGTCCCTGCACTCGCCGAAGAGCAGAAGAAGGAAGTCGCCGACATCAATGCCGAGATCCACAAGGATGGGCAGAATTTCGACGTCAAACCATGGGATTGGGAGCGCTATTCGGACCGTGTGCGCAAGGCGCGCTACGATCTCGACCAGAATGAGGTGAAGCCGTATTTCGAGCTGAACCGCGTGCTCGAGGACGGGGTGTTCTACGCCGCCAACCAATTGTACGGCATCACCTTCAAGGAGCGGAAGGATATTCCGGTGTACCAGCCGGATGTGCGCATCTTCACCGTCTACGACAAGGACGGCAAGGAGCTCGGGCTGTTCTACTGCGATTATTTCAAGCGCGACAACAAGACCGGTGGTGCGTGGATGTCGAACTTTGTCAACCAGTCGAAGCTGCTGGGCACCAAGCCCGTCATCTACAACGTCGCCAACTTCACCAAGCCCGCCGCCGGCCAGCCCGCGCTGATCAGCTTCAACGACGTGACGACGATGTTCCACGAATTCGGCCACGGGCTGCACGGGCTGTTCGCGAACGGCGTCTATCCGTCGCTGTCGGGTGCCAATACCGCGCGCGATTTCGTCGAATTCCCCTCGCAGTTCAACGAACATTGGGCGCTCGATCCCAAGGTGCTCGCGCATTATGCGAAGAACTACAAGACCGGCGCGCCCATGCCCGCCGCGCTGGTCGCCAAGATCAAGAATGCGGCGAAATTCAACCAGGGCTACGACCTTGGCGAACTGGTGTCGGCGGCAACGCTCGACATGGACTGGCATTCGCTGACCAAGGGCACGCCCAAGCAGGATGTCGATGCGTTCGAGGCGGCGCAATTGGCCAAGATGGGGCTCGATACCGCGCACGTCCCGCCGCGTTACCGCTCGAGCTATTTCCTCCACATCTGGGCCAATGGCTATGCCGCGGGTTATTACGCCTATCTGTGGACCGAGATGCTCGACGACGATGCCTATCACTGGTTCATGCAGCATGGCGGGCTGACCCGCGAAAACGGCCAGCGCTTCCGCGACATGATCCTGTCGAAGGGGCATAGCGAGGATTACGGCCCGATGTTCCGCGCTTTTTACGGCAAGGACCCCGAGGTCGGGCCGATGCTGATCAACCGCGGGCTGGCACCGGGCGAGAATTGATCGAGTAAGGCTGACGGCGAGGGCGGGACGCGATAGAGATGGCGCGTGACCGCCGCTCTTGCCATCATCCTCTCCGCCGCCGCGATGACGGCGATCGTGGGGATTCGCTATCTGCTGTCGTCGGGCGGGTTCGCGCTGGCGACACGGGTGCGGCATCCAGGCCTCTATGCCGGTCTCGATCGGCAGATGCGCCGCGAGATCGCGTGGAGCCTCGGCTCAGCGGCGATCTACGGCGTCCCCGCAGGCGTCGTCGCCTGGGGCTGGCAGCATCGCGGCTGGACGGCGATCTACACCGACCTGCATGCGTGGCCGCTCTGGTACTGGCCGCTGTCGGTGCTGGCTTATCTCGCCGCGCACGACACCTGGTTCTACTGGACGCATCGCTGGATGCACCGGCCGCGCCTGTTCCGCCTGGCGCATGCCGTCCACCACGCCAGCCGCCCGCCGACCGCCTGGGCGGCGATGGCGTTCCACCCGATCGAGGCGCTGACCGGGGCTGTGGCAATTCCGTTACTGGTGTTCGTCATTCCGATCCACGTCGCCGCTTTGGGGCTAGTGCTTGGAATCATGACCGTTATGGGCGTGACCAACCATATGGGGTGGGAAGTGTTTCCACCGGCGATGTGGCGGGGCCGGCTGGGCGGCTGGCTGATCACGGCGAGCCATCATCAGCGGCACCACGAACGGTACGGATGCAATTATGGGCTTTATTTCCGGGTCTGGGATCGGCTCTGCGGCACGGATGGCGGGGTCGGCTCGTTCGATCGCGCGCCGCGCCGCGTTCGCCGGGTTAACGCTCGCGCTGTTGCCGGGGGCGACGGCGACCTCTGATCTGTCGATCGACATCACCGGCCTGCGCTCGGCGCGGGGCAGCCTCCAGCTTTGCCTCACCGCCGACCCGGCCCATTTCCCCTCCTGCGCCGGCGATGCCGATGCGGTGACGCGCACCGTACCGGCGACCGGGCATGAGATACGCATCCCGGCGTTGCCCTATGGCGATTACGGCATCGCGGTGATCCACGACGAGAACGACAACCACAAGCTCGACACGATATTAGGCGTGCCGCGCGAAGGTTTCGGTTTCTCGCGCAACCCGCCGATCGGGTTCGGCGCGCCGCGCTTTTCGGCGGTCCGGTTCGCGATCGAGGGTGATGCAGCGGCGCAACAGGTGCGGATGCGTTATCTTCTGTAAAGGGAGCCAAACCGCGATCACGGCGTTGCGCGATGAAACCTATTTCGTTTGCCCAATTCGTTCGGGAGCCTTCTGCATGAAATCCATCGCCGTCATCGTCTTTCTCGGGTGCCTCGCCGCACCGGCCTGGGCACAGGATTCGACCATCCCGCCGCAGCCGAGCGCGACCGCCTCTGCCCCAGCAGCGGAGGCCGGGTTCGGCGATACCGTCACGATCGGCGTGGCGGCGGTGAATCTGCCCGATTACGAAGGCTCGAACGATTCGCGCTGGGTGCCCGCCCCGGCGGCGCTGGGCACCGTGCACGGCATGGCGTTCCAGGTCGCCGGCAATCGCGCCAGCATCGATCTCATCCCCAACCGGCCTGGGCCGACCTGGGATTTCCAGCTCGGCCCGGTGGCGGTGGTCAATTTCAACCGCACCAGCATCAAGAGCATTTCCGATCCGCGCATCAAGGCGCTGGGCAAGGTCGGCACGGCGATCGAACTCGGCGGCTATGTCGGGATCGGCAAGACCGGCGTCATCACCAGCCCCTATGACAAGCTCTCGGTGTCGGTAAGCTATCGCTACGATGTCGCGAACGGCCACAAGAGCGGGATCGTCCAGCCGTCGATCAATTATTTCACCCCGCTCAGCCGCAAGGCCGGGGTCGGTATCTTCGCCGGGGCCGAGCATGCCGGGCAGGGTTATGCCGACGCCTATTTCACCGTCACCCCGGCGGGCAGCATCGCCAGCGGCCTGCCGGTCTATTACGCGCATAGCGGGTGGAAGAGTTATACGATCGGCGGCCTCGCCACGGTCGCGCTGACCGGCGATCTGCTCCACGGCTTCAAGCTGTTCGGCGGCGGCACGTACAAGCGGCTGATGAACAGCTTCGGCGACAGCCCGGTCGTTTCGATCGCGGGCAGCCGGAGCCAGTGGCTCGGCGCGGTGGGGATCGGCTACACGTTCTGATCCCGCGCGGTGCACGATCGGTCGAACAGGCCCATACACCGGGTGTTCATGGTTGAAGTCTGATCGCGCTTTCGGCTACGTGCCGGGCGACGCCCCCCGCGTCCGGTCCTCAGGGTTTGTCGTTTGGCGGCAAATCGTTGGCGCTGTGAAGGCGGGGGTCAGCAACAGGAAGGCCCCCGATGACCGACGACCAGCTGATCGAGACGCCAGACGCGGCGCCAAACAGCGACCGGCGCGAATTTTTCCGCAGCGCGATCGGCGCCACCGCCGCGGCGGTCGTCGGCGTGGGCGCGGTCACCGCCGCGTCGCGCGCGTTCGCCGACACGACGACCGATGTCGATGTGCTCAACTTCGCACTGACGCTCAAATATCTCCAGGCGCAATTCTACAGCTTCGCCGCGTTCGGCACCGGGCTCACCGCCGCGCAGATTTCGGGCACCGGCACCGCCGGCGCCGCGACCGGCGCGCGGATGGTGGCCTTCACCGATCCGCTGGTCGCGCAATATGCCGCCGAGATCGCGGGCGACAAGGTGGCGCACGTCAACTGGCTGCGCGGCGAACTGGGTGCGGGCGCCGTGGCGCAGCCGGCGATCGATCTGGGCACCGCCGCGACCGGCGCGTTCTCGGTGTTCATGGGCGCGGCGGGCGTCGTCACGTCGGGGTCGTCCTTCGATCCCTATGCCAACGATACCAATTTCCTGCTGGCGGCCTTCCTGCTGGAAGATGTCGGCGTCACCGCGCTGAAGGGCGCGGCGTCGAGCATCACCGACAAGGGCCATATCGAGGCCGGTGCCGGGATGCTGGGGACGGATGCTTATCACGCGGCGATGATCCGCACGACGTTGTACGTGAAAGGCGCGGCAAACCCCACGCTGCGCACCCAGGCCGATTCGATCTCCAGCATCCGCGACCGGCTCGACGGCCCCGCGGTCGACGATCAGGGCATCTCGCCGACCACCGTCAACGGCAACCTGTTGTCGAACATCGTGCCCGCCGCTGCGGATGGCACCGTCTTCGGCCGTATCCCGGGCGGGGTGCTCAATATCTTCTACGAAAACAGCGCGTCGGTGACCAAGGGCGGGTTCTTCCCGAACGGCATCAACGGCACCATCACCGCCAGCACACAGAATTGACCGGGGCAGGAGAGCTTCACGTGATCGACACCAACACCGTGATCCAGGTCATCGACGCTGGCGAGAAGCGCCGCATCGAACGCCGCCGGTTCCTGCGCTCGGCCAGCCAGGCGAGCATTGCCGCCGGTGGCCTTGCGCTGCTGGCGGCCTGCGGCGGCTCCAGCACGCCGACCGACCCGGGCACCACCACCGGTACGCCGACCCCGTCGCCGTCATCGACCGATCAGCTGCATGATCAGGACGTGCTCAATTTCGCGCTCAACCTCGAATATCTCGAGGCGCAATTCTATCTGTTCGCAACGACAGGGTCCGGGCTCAATGCGAGCCTGCTCACCGGCGTCGGTACGCAGGGCACCGTCGTCGGTGGCCGCGCGGTCACCTTCACCGATCCGATCGTCGCGCAATATGCGCGCGAAATCGCCGCCGACGAACTGGCGCATGTCGGGTTCTTGCGTTCGCTCCTCGGCGGGGCGGCGGTGGCGATGCCCAACATCAACATTGACGGCAGTGCGACCGGCGCCTTCACCGCCGCCGCGCGCAAGGCGGGGGTCGTCACCTCGGCGCAGACCTTCGATCCCTACGCCAGCGACGAGAATTTCCTGCTCGGCGCGTTCATCTTCGAAGATGTCGGCGTGACGGCGTACAAGGGCGGGTCGATCCTGCTCAACAGCCTGATCTATCTCGACGCCGCCGCCGGTATCCTTGCGACCGAGGCCTATCACGCCGGGCTGGTGCGCACCGCGCTCTATGCCAAGGGGTTGGCGATGCCGAGCCTGCGTACGCAAGCCGGACAGATCAGCGATGCGCGCGACAGTCTCGACGGATCGACCGACGACGATCAGGGCATCATCGGCACGGCGACTGCATCGAACATCACGCCCGCAGACGCCAACGGCTTCGTCTATACCCGCACCGCCGGGCAGGTGCTCAACATCGTGTATCTGACCAACACCGCGACGGTTGGCGGCGGGTTCTTCCCCAACGGCCTGAACGGCAACATCCGGACGAGCGCTGCGAGCTGAGCCACGGTTCAGCGCGGCGCCGAGGACAGGCCGGTTGCGTTCCGCTCGCGGCGTGCACCGGCCTTTCCTTTGCCGCACGAAGCGCCTAGCATCGGCGCATCCCCGGGGAGCCTGTCGCGCGAACGCAGGTTGAGAGCGGACATACACCGCGACCCGTCGAACCTGATCCCGGTAATACGGGCGGAGGGAGGGAGCGGCGTTCACCCGAATTCCGTGCTCTCGCTCCGATCAAACGGAGTGAAGAGCCATGGCCGATATTCCCGCGCATTATGAGATGGAAGGGGCCGAAATCGGCGTCACCACCGGACCCATCCGGGGCAGCCGCAAGATCCATGTCGGACCCTTGGGCGTGAAGATGCGCGCGATCGATCTCGAGCCGTCGTCGGGCGAGCCGCCGCTCAACGTCTACGACACCTCGGGCCCCTATACCGACCCCGATGTCCGCATCGACATTCAGGCCGGCCTGCCCAGCCTGCGCCGCGAGTGGATCGAGGCGCGCGGCGATGTCGAGAGCTACGACGCCCGCGCCATCCGCCCCGAGGATAACGGCCAGCTCGGCCCGGACCGTTCGGGCGGCGTCCCGCAATTCCCCAACCCGACGCGCCGCCCCCTGCGCGCCAAGGCGGGGATGAACGTCAGCCAGATGCATTATGCCCGGCGCGGTATCATCACGCCCGAGATGGAATATGTCGCTACCCGCGAGAATCTCGGCCGCGATGCTTTGCGCGAATATGTCCGCGACGGCGAGAGTTTCGGCGCCGCCATCCCCGATTACGTCACCCCCGAATTCGTCCGCGACGAAGTGGCAAGGGGCCGCGCGATCATCCCCAACAACATCAACCACCCCGAATCCGAGCCGATGGCGATCGGCCGCAACTTCCTCGTCAAGATCAACGCCAATATCGGCAATTCCGCCGTCGCCAGCGATGTCGCGAACGAAGTCGACAAGATGGTCTGGTCGATCCGCTGGGGCGCGGACACGGTCATGGATCTGTCGACCGGCCGCAACATCCACGACACGCGCGAATGGATCATCCGCAATTCGCCCGTCCCGATCGGCACCGTGCCGATCTACCAGGCGCTGGAGAAAGTCGGCGGCGTCGCCGAGGACCTGACCTGGGAAATCTTCCGCGACACGCTGATCGAACAGGCCGAACAGGGCGTGGATTATTTCACCATCCACGCCGGCGTTCGCCTCGCCTACGTCCCGATGACCGCCAAGCGCGTCACCGGCATCGTGTCGCGCGGCGGCTCGATCATGGCGAAATGGTGCCTTTCACACCACAAGGAGAGCTTCCTCTACGAACGTTTCGACGAGATCACCGAGATCATGAAGGCGTATGACATCGCCTATTCCTTGGGCGACGGCCTGCGTCCCGGATCGATTGCCGACGCCAACGACGAGGCGCAGTTCAGCGAGCTCTACACGCTCGGCGAGCTCACCCACCGCGCGTGGAAGAGCGACGTGCAGGTGATGATCGAAGGCCCCGGCCACGTGCCGATGCACAAGATCAAGGAGAATATGGACAAGCAGCTGGAAGTCTGCGGCGAAGCGCCGTTCTACACGCTCGGCCCGCTCACGACCGACATCGCGCCGGGCTACGATCACATCACCAGCGGCATCGGCGCCGCGATGATCGGCTGGTACGGCACCGCGATGCTCTGCTACGTCACCCCCAAGGAGCATCTCGGCCTCCCCGATCGCGACGACGTCAAGGTTGGCGTGGTGACCTACAAGCTCGCCGCCCACGCCGCCGATCTCGCCAAGGGCCACCCGGCGGCACAGGTCCGTGACAATGCGCTCAGCAAGGCGCGCTTTGAATTCCGCTGGCGCGACCAGTTCAACCTGTCGCTCGATCCCGACACGGCCGAGCAATATCACGACCAGACGCTGCCCGCCGAAGGCGCCAAGACCGCGCATTTCTGCTCGATGTGCGGCCCCAAATTCTGCTCGATGAAGATCACGCAAGACGTGCGTGATTTTGCCGCCAGCAGGGCCGCGAATGGCGATCTGCTGGGCGCAGGTAACGATCCTGAGCGCGTGAGGTTCGCGGCCAAGCAGAGCCGGCCCGCCGATGCCTTCATCGCCGCCGAAGAGGCGGAGGCCGGCATGCAGGCGATGAGCGAAGTGTTCCGCGAAACGGGCAGCGAACTCTACATCGGCGCGGGCGGGCGCGAGCACGACTGAGGCCGGTATCACCAGCGCGTACGGCATGATGGCCTGGCAATTCTGGATCGATCGCGGCGGCACCTTTACCGATGTCGTGGCGCGGCGGCCTGACGGCGGCATCGTCACCGCCAAATTGTTGTCGGAAGACCCCGAACGCTATGCCGATGCAGCGGTAGAGGCGATCCGGCGGTTGACGGGGGGCGAGGCAGTCGCGCTCGAGTTGCGGATCGGCACCACTGTCGCGACCAACGTGCTGCTCGAACGCAAGGGTGAACCCACCGTCCTCGCCATCACGCGGGGGTTCGGCGATGCGCTGGTGATCGGGCATCAGGAGCGCGCCGACATCTTCGCGCGCGATGTGCGGCGCCCCGCCCCATTATTCGACCGCGTGGTCGAAATCGACGAGCGGGTAACGGCGGACGGCACCGTGCTGATCCCGCTCGACCGCGACGCCGCGCACGCCGGACTGAACAGCGCGTATGATGCAGGGCTGCGATCGGTGGCGATCGTTTTGATGCACGGCTATCGCTTTACCGATCACGAGGTGACGCTGGCGGATATGGCGCGCCGGATCGGCTTCACGCACATATCCGTCAGCCACCGTGTCGCCCCGCTGATCAAGCTGATCGGGCGCGGTGATACGACCCTGGTCGACGCGTATCTGTCGCCCGTCCTCGACCGCTATGTCGCGGGGCTGAGCGATGCGCTGGGGCAGGGTGCGCTCTTCATGCAATCGTCGGGCGGCCTGGTCGACGGCGCGGCGTTTCGCGGCAAGGATGCGATCCTGTCGGGGCCGGCGGGCGGGATCGTCGGGATGGCAGCGACCGCGCGCGAGGCCGGGTTCGATCGGATCATCGGCTTCGACATGGGCGGCACCTCGACCGACGTGTCGCACTATGCCGGCACGTATGAGCGCGATACCGAGACGCTGATCGCGGGCGCGCGCATCCGGGCACCGATGCTGCGAATACACACCGTGGCGGCCGGCGGCGGGTCGATCTGCCGGTTCGACGGGCAGCGCCTATTGGTCGGGCCGGACTCGGCAGGAGCGATGCCGGGCCCCGCCTGCTATCGGCGCGGGGGCCCACTGACGGTGACTGATTGCAACGTCATGCTGGGCAAGTTGCGGCCCGATCTCTTCCCGGCGCTGTTCGGGCCCGATGGCGACGAGCCGCTCGACGTGGCCGCAGTCGAGGCGCGGTTCGCCGACGTGCCGTTAGACCCGCATGAAGCGGCCCAAGGATTCGTCGCGGTCGCGGTTGCCAACATGGCCAATGCGATCCGCAAGATCTCGGTCGAGCGCGGCCACGACGTGACCCGCTACACGCTCGCCTGCTTCGGCGGCGCGGGCGGGCAGCATGCCTGTCTGGTCGCCGATGCGCTCGCGATGGACCGCGTGATGATCCATCCGCTGGCGGGGGTGCTGTCGGCATACGGCATGGGCCTCGCCGATCGCCGTGTGCTGCGCGAGACGACGCTCGGGATCACGTTCGCGGAGCAGGAGGCGATCCGTACGGCCTTGGACGCGCTGGTGCTGGAGGCGCGGGCCGCGCTGGTCGCGCAGGGGGTCGACGCAGCGACCGTGCGGATCGAACGCCGCCTGCATCTGCGCCGTGGGCAGGCGGAGCATACGATCGAGATCGATTTCACCGATCCCGCCGCGATGACCGCCGCGTTCGACGGCGCGCATGTCGCGCAATTCGGGTTCGTCGGGACTGCGCCGCTGATCGTCGACCGCATCACGGTCGAGGCGGTATCGGCCAGCGCGCCGGCCGCGGTAGAGGTCGCACTGCCTGCCGGGCCCGCCGCGCCGCTGGCGGTAGCATCCGTCTATCTGGCGGGAAGCTGGCGCGACACTGCGATATTGGCCCGAGAGGGGTTGCCCGAGGGCCATATCGTCGACGGCCCGGCGCTGATCGTCGATCCGGTATCGACGACCATGGTCGAGCCCGGCTGGCGCGCGCGGGTCGATGCGATCGGCAACCTGATCCTCGACCGCGTCGCACCGCGCGCTCACGTCGCGGCCGGAACCGCGGCGGACCCGGTCCGGCTCGCGATCTTCGCCGGGTTGTTCATGAATATCGCCGAGGAAATGGGCGCCGCGCTGCAGCGCTCTGCCGCCTCGGTCAACATCCGCGAGCGACTCGACTTCAGCTGTGCGCTGTTCGATGCCGCCGGCAATCTCATCGCCAACGCGCCGCACATTCCGGTCCATCTGGGCTCGATGGGCGAGAGTATCGGCACGATCATCGCCGCGCGGGGTGCCAATGCCGATGGCCGCGGCATCCGGCGCGGGGACGCCTATGCGCTCAACGCACCGTATCGCGGCGGCACGCACCTGCCCGATATCACGGTGATCGTCCCGGTGTTCGCTCCGGATACGGGCGAGGCGGATAGCGATAGGGCGGGCGACGCGCCGGCCTGGTTCGTCGCGGCGCGGGGGCACCATGCCGATGTCGGCGGGATCACACCGGGATCGATGCCGCCCGAAAGCCGCTCGGTCGAAGAGGAAGGTGTGTTGCTCGACAATGTGCTGGTCGTCGACGCGGGGCATTTCCGCGAAACCGAGCTGCGCGCGCTGTTCGCGAGCGGCCCATATCCGGCGCGCAATATCGACCAGAATATTGCCGATCTGACCGCACAGCTCGCCGCCTGCGCGCGCGGCGCGGCGGGGCTCGAACGGATCGCGGGCGACTACGGCGCCGATGTCGTCAGCGCGTATATGGAGCATGTCCAGGCCAATGCCGATGCGGCGGTGCGGCGGCTGATCGCGACGCTCGACGATGGCGGGTTCGCTTATGAGATGGATGACGGCGCGGTGGTGCGCGTCGCGATCACGATCGACCGGTCGGCGGGAACGATGGCGGTCGATTTCACCGGCACCAGCGATCAGCGCCCCACCAATTTCAACGCTCCCCGCTCGATCGTCCGCGCCGCCGTCTTGTATGTCGTACGTGCGCTTGTCGACGAGGCCGTGCCGCTCAACGACGGTTGCCTGCGCGGCGTGACGATCAGCGTGCCGGAAGGATCGATGCTGGATCCGCGCTATCCGGCGGCGGTGGTGGCGGGCAATGTCGAGACCAGCCAGGTCGTCACCGACGCGCTGTTCGGCGCGCTCGGCGCAATGGCGGCGAGCCAGGGGACGATGAACAATTTCACCTTCGGCGACGAAGCGCGGCAGTACTACGAGACGATCTGCGGCGGAGCGGGCGCCACGGCCAGCGCCGACGGCGCCAGCGCGGTCCACACCCACATGACCAACTCGCGCCTCACCGATCCGGAGATCCTCGAGCGGCGATTCCCGGTGCGCGTGGAGGCGTTCGCGGTTCGGCTAGGCTCGGGAGGCGGCGGCGCTCGGGCGGGTGGCGAGGGTGTGCTCCGACGCATCCGCTTTCTCGCGCCCATGGAGGCGGCGCTCCTGTCGACTCGGCGCCGGCACGCCCCC
>JALYTP010000199.1 GCA_030854225.1 Pseudomonadota bacterium | reverse complement strand
GCCCCAGTCCGCGCGCCAGCCGTGCCGCGAAATCCTGCGCGCCCGATTCGTCCGGGCCGTGGAACAGATAGAGCCTGATGTCGGGGTTGCACGCGTCGATCGCGACGCGCACCTGGTTGGCGTTCGCCTTCACGGCACCCGGCGCCGGCGTGCGTGGTTTACCCCGCCCCTCACGGCACGGTTCGTTGCGCGTAGAGCGCGACGCGCGACACGATCTGATCGGCGACGATATCCGACAAATGCTCGAGCGCGGTGTTCTCCGCCGCGATGGTCGCATATTCGCTGCCGACCACGTCGACGCCCGCATCCGACCCGGCGGTGGCGTCGAGCACCACGGTGCCGCGCGACAGATCGACCAGTTGATAGCGCGCGCGCAGGCTGCGGCGTTCGCGCGTGACGGTATCGTCGCGGCGCACCCCGATCCCGGTAATCTGATCGTCGAGCCGCACGTCCAGCCGGTAGCGCGCCGGGGCGGCACCGGCGGCGAGCCGGTCGCGCAGCGCGTTCGCCATCAGCCAGCCCGATTTGCCCGCGATCGGCGTCACCTCGATCTGCGCCAGCGCGGTCGCCACCTTGCCGTGGCTGCCGCCGCTGTACAGCGGGTGCAGGCCGCAGCCAGACAGGGCCAGCGCCACAAGCGCAAGGGATGCGCGCCGTTTCATGCGACGATGTTGACCAGGCGGTCGGGCACGACGATCACTTTGCGCGGTGACATGCCGTCGAGGATACGCGCCACCTTGTCCGACGCAAGCGCCGCCGTTTCGATCTCCGCGCGCGCCAGCCCCTTGGGCATCACGAGCGTATCGCGCAGCTTGCCGTTGACCTGGATGGCGATGGTCACCTCGTCATCGACCAGCAACGCCGGATCGACGGCGGGCCAGGCCGCATCCGCGATCAGCCCGTCCTCGCCCGATGCGGCCCACGCCTCCTCGGCCAGATGCGGCACCATCGGGCTGGTGAGCAGCAGCAGGGTGCGTTCCGCCGCGCGCCGATCGCGCGACGCGGGTGCCTTCTCGACCGCGTTGGCGAGCGTGTAGAGCAGCGCCACCGCCTTGTTGAATTGCAGCGCCTCGATCGCCTCCGCCACCCCGGCGGTGGTGCGGTGGACGAGCTTGCGCAGCGCCATATCCTCGCCGGTGCCGGTGTCGCCGATGCCCGTCGCGTTGTTCTCGACCAGCCGCCACAACCGCTGGACGAAGCGCCACGCGCCCTCGATGCCGTGCTCGCTCCATTCCAGATCGCGCTCGGGCGGCGAATCGGACAGCATGAACCAGCGCACCGCGTCTGCTCCATATTGATCGACGATCGGCTCGGGATCGACGGTGTTCTTCTTCGATTTGGACATCTTTTCGATGCGGCCGACGACTACGGGTGCACCGTCCGCACGTGCGACTACATCGCCTCCTCGTCGCTCGACTTCATCCGGCGAGAGCCAAATACGAGGTGCCGCTTCGCCTAACGGGGCAAACGAATACGTCTCGTGCGTCACCATCCCCTGTGTGAACAGCCCGGCGAACGGTTCGGCGATATCGAGCATGCCGATATGCTTCAGCGCGCGGGTCCAGAAGCGCGCGTAGAGCAGGTGGAGGATCGCGTGCTCCACCCCGCCGATATATTGCGCGACGGGCAACCATTTTTCCACCGTCGCGCGGTCGAACGGCCGGTCCGCCGGCTGGCTGGCGAAGCGGATGAAATACCATGACGAATCGGCGAAGGTATCAAGCGTGTCGGTCTCGCGCACGGCCTCTCCGCCGCATGACGGGCACGCGACGTGCTTCCACGTCGGGTGGCGATCGAGCGGGTTGCCGGAAATGTCGAAGCTGACGTCCTCGGGCAACAGGACGGGCAATTGATCCTTCGGCACCGGCACCGCGCCGCACGCCGGGCAGTGGACGATCGGGATCGGCGTGCCCCAGTAACGCTGGCGGCTCACCCCCCAGTCGCGCAGGCGGAACACGGTCGATCCGTGCCCCCAGCCACCGGCCTCGGCGCGGGTGATGACCGCGCGCTTGGCATCCTCGACGTCCATCCCGTCGAGGAAATGCGAATTCACCAGCCCGCCGGGGCCGGTATAGGCTTCCGCCTCGGTGAACAGCGGATCGGTCCTGCCACCGTCGGAGACGACGCGCTGGATCGGCAGGCCATATTTGCGCGCGAATTCGAAGTCGCGCTGATCATGCGCCGGCACGCCGAACACCGCGCCCGTGCCGTATTCCATCAGCACGAAGTTCGCGACGTAGACCGGCAATTGCCACGTCGGATCGAACGGATGCGTGACGGTCAGCCCGGTATCGAAGCCCTGCTTCTCCTGTGTTTCCAGTTCGGCCGCGGTCGTCCCGCCCTGCTTGCACCGCGCGATGAAGGCGGCGGCTTTGGGGTTGTCGTCGCCCAGCCGCTGCGCGATCGGATGATCCGCCGCGACCGCGACGAAGCTCGCGCCGAAGATCGTGTCGGGGCGGGTCGTGAACACTTCGACCTCGCCGCCGTCGGACACTTGCCAGCGAAACGTCAGCCCCTGGCTCTTGCCGATCCAGTTCTCCTGCATCAGCTTGACCTTGTCGGGCCAATGGTCGAGCGCGCCGAGCCCGGCGAGCAGCTCGTCAGCGAACTGCGTGATCTTGAGGAACCACTGGTTGAGCTTGCGCTTCTCGACCGGCGCGCCTGAGCGCCAGCCGCGCCCGTCGATCACCTGCTCGTTGGCCAGCACGGTCATGTCGACCGGATCCCAATTGACCGTCGATTCCTTACGGTAGACCAGCCCTGCGGCGAGCATATCGAGGAACAGCGCCTGTTCGTGACCGTAATATTCCGGCTCGCACGTCGCCAGTTCGCGGCTCCAGTCGAGCGCGAAGCCGAGCCGTTTTAGCTGCGCCTTCATCGTCGTGATGTTGGCGCGGGTCCATCCGCCGGGGTGCACCCCCTTCTCCATCGCGGCGTTTTCGGCGGGCATGCCGAACGCGTCCCACCCCATCGGATGGAGCACTTCGTACCCCGTCATGCGGCGATACCGCGCGAGCACGTCGCCCATCGTGTAGTTGCGCACATGGCCCATGTGGATCCGCCCGGAAGGGTACGGAAACATCTCGAGCACATAGGTGCGCGGCTTGGTCGACGTATCGCTGGCGGCGAAGGTGTGGCGGTCGTCCCACACCTTCTGCCATGCCGCGTCCGCCTTCAGCGCGTTGAAGCGGGACGCCATCGGGGCATTTTCCTAGTTGACGATCGCGGCGCGGCGCATGTCCCGGGCGCGGGTGAGGATGATATCTTCCAGCTTCTGCACCGTACCGGCGTCGACCGGAGAGGCGACCCACTGCCCGTTCTGGTTGATCTCACGTAGTGCCGCGACGCGGATCGCATCGGCGCGCAGGTCCTGGTCGAGGATCGCCACCGTCACCTTCATCCGCTCGTTCGGTGCGGCGGGGTTCACGTACCAGTCGGTCACGATCACGCCGCCGTTCGAATCGGTCTGCAGCAGCGGCATGAACGACAGCGTGTCGAGGCTGGCGCGCCACAGATACGAATTGACCCCGATCGTGGTGACCTTCGACGCGGCGAGATCGACCTGGTTGCCGCTGCGCCCGCGGTGATGCGCGCAAGCGGCGAGGGAGGTGGCGAGCGAAACCACGATCGCGGTGCGCAACAGGCGGTTCATCAGCGGTTTCCTGGACGGTTTCATGAGTGTCGAGCTTCTATAGATGGTCCCGCGCGCGCCGCAAGCGGGGCAGCGTTCGCGCGACTCTGTGTGTCCTGTGCAACACTAGGGCGGAAAATGAGTCGAGACGGTGGCAGGCGCGGATTGAATCGTGATAGGCGGGTTATGACATAGGTGCGGCAAACGCGCCATTTTTGGGAATCGCAACTTGTTGTCACGCCGCTGGCTTTCGGGAATCGCTGTGGGGGCCATCGTCGCCGCCGGCGTTGCCGTGGCGCCGGCGATGGGGGCGTCGGAACAGGCGCAAGCGCGGGACGCGAAGGCGAGCGCGCCGGTATATCGCAGCTTTGGCGGCTTCACCCCGGCTGCGGCCGATCCGCGACTCGCCGCGGTGTTCGCGCGCGGCGGCCTCGACCCGAGCAATTTCCGCTTCACCCCGGCCGAGACGCACCGCAGCACGCGCGCGGTGACGGTCGCGGTCCGTGCGCGCTCGTCACAGG
>JALYTP010000198.1 GCA_030854225.1 Pseudomonadota bacterium | reverse complement strand
GGTCCATGCCGACCCCGTCATCTTCGACCACGAGGGTGAAATGGCGATCGTCGTCGCGTCTCAGCGCGACGCGCACCTCGCCGCCGTCCTTGCCGTCATAGGCGTATTTGCAGGCGTTGCTGACCAGTTCGGTGACGACGATGCCAAGCGATACCGCGCGGTCCGTCGGCAAGCGGATCGGTTCTGCATCGAGCAGCAGGCGGCGCGGCGCGGTGAGCGTCGACCACGTCTCGCCCAGCTCGGTGACGAGCGCGCCGAGATATTCCTGCATGTCGACATGCTCGACATCGTCGGACGAATAGAGCCGGCGGTGGACCTGCCCGATCGCATCGATGCGGTGCTGCGTATCCGCCAGTGCGCCGCGCGCCGCCGGATCGGTGAGCGCCGCGGCCTGCATCCGCACCATCGCAGACACGATCTGGAGCGAATTGGCGACGCGGTGGTTGACCTCGCTCAGCAGCGCCTCGAGCCGCGCGTTGCTCTCACGCAGCCTGGTTTCGGCGGATTGCTTGTCGCGCTGGAGCCGCGCGTGGGCGAGCACCTGTTCGAAATTGGACGCCAGCAGGTCGAAGAAATCATCGCCGACCGACTTTACCAGATAATCCGCCGCACCGGCCTTCAGCGCGGCGACGGCGATCCTGCCCTCCTCTGATCCGGTGACATAGACGATCGGCGGCGGGGCGGGCAGCGCGCGCAGCCGCGCCAGCGTTTCCAGCCCATCCATGCCGGGCATGTAATGATCCACCGCGATCAGATCGAACGGTTCGCGTCCCGCCAGTGCCACCCCGGCCGCGCCGTCCTCCGCCACCGTCACCACGAAACCGCGCCTTGCCAGCACGCGCGCCGCCAGCCGCCGGAGCCCGGCGTCATCGTCGATATAGAGGACACGCGCGCCGGTGTGGGGCACGGTCAGCCTTCGATCTCGGGAACCTGGATCACCGACAGGAACAGCCCCAATTGCCGGATCGCCTGCGCGAAGCTTTCGTAGTTCACCGGCTTGGTGATGTAGACGTTGCAGCCCAGATCGTAACAGCGCTGGATCTCGACCTTGTCGTCGGTGGTCGTCAGCACGACGACCGGGGTGCGGCGCACCGCGCTGTCGGATGCCTTGATCTTGGCCAAGATGTCGGTGCCGCTCATGTCGGGCAGGTTGAGATCGAGCAGGATGAGCGCGGGGCCGTTGAGCGCGGGGCCGTCGGCATGGTTGAACATGTAATTCAGCGCGGTCGTCCCGTCGGTGAAATGCTTGACTTCGTTCAGGATACCGGCGCGGCGAATGTTCTTTTCGATCAAGCGGGCATGGCCCTCATCGTCCTCGATCATCACGATCGTGACGGAACGGTGGTCGTTCATCGTTGGGGCTCCTGCGGATCGGACAAGGTGGAAGGTAGCGATAGGCGGAAGGTGGTGCCGGTGCCTAGCTCGGATCGCACGTCGATCGTCCCGCCCAGGCGGTAGGCGAGCGCGCGGACATGGGCGAGGCCGATGCCTTCGCCCGGCTGGTCCTGGCTGCCCGATCGGCGGAAAAGGTCGAACACACGAGCATGATCGCTGGCGGCGATGCCGCGGCCGTTATCCTCGACCTCGTAGCTGATGCGCGCACCAGCCTGCGCGCCGCGCATGACAATGCGCCCCGGTCGACCGGGCTGAAGATATTTGACCGCATTCTCGATCAGGTTGGAGACGATCTGCTCGACCGCCAGCCGGTCGCTGACGATCGACGGCAGCGCCTCCTCGATCGCGAACGTTGCGTCCTTTTCGTCGAACAGATGCTGGATCGCGCCGTGCGCGCCGCCGACCAGCGCCATCATGTCGATCGGTTCGGGGGCGATCACGCGCCGCCCCTCGCGCGACAGCTTGAGGATGGCGTTGATCAGCCGGTCCATCTTCTGCGTCGAGGTGCGGATGAAGCCGATCGCCTCGGGCAGGTCCTCGCGGGCCGCCGTGCGTGCTTCGTCGGTGACGATATCGGGGGCGGTCTGCTCGGCGCGGTCGATCAACTCGGTCATCGCGACGGTGGCCGCTTCGAGTTCGGCGGTGAAGCCCATCACGTTGACCAGCGGGCTGCGCAGATCGTGGCTGACGATATAGGCGAAACGCTGGATCTCCTCGTTGGCGCGCGACAGATCGGCGGTGCGTTCCTGCACCTGCTCCTCAAGCGTATCGGTGAAATCGCGCAGGATATCGCGCGAGGCGGCAAGATCGCGAGTGTAGCGCAGGATCGTCACCAGCGACGCGATCGCCACCAGCACCAGCAGGACGCCCGCGACCGCCAGCGTGACGTAGAAGGTCCGGATACTCGCGCGTTGCTCACGCGCGCGCAGGTCGAGCAGGCGTTGCTCCTCACCGCGCATCGCGCGCATCAGCGTGCGGATGCCCGCCATGCGCTGCGTGTTCGTCTCGTTCGAGAATTGCGCCAGCGCCGCTGCCCGGTTGCCCGCGCCGACCAGGGCGATCGACCGGTCGCGCAGCGCCACCACATCCCCCACGCTTGCCCGCAGCGCCCGCACATTCGCCTGCTGGACAGGGTTGTCGACGGTAAGGCGACCGATCGCATCGAGCCCGGCGGCGAGCGGTGAGGGGAGGAGGCGATACGCATCGAGATAGGCGCGCTCACCCGTCAACAGGTAACCGCGCCGGGCGGTCTCACCCTCCTCGATCGTGTTGCGCGTCTCGCTGATGGCCAGCGCGACTTCGTACGTGTGGTTGACCGCGGCGGTGTAATGCGCGGTGCGCGACGTCGACCAGGCGGCGGCGATGCCGGCGGCGATCAGGCTGGCGAACCCGATCACCATGCAGGTGATCAGGAAGCGGCCGATCGACTGGTTCATCCCCCCAAGTTTACGCATCAACGCCGCGACCATACGGCGGAGGCGTAACGATACCCTGGAATAAACGCCAGCCTTGCCAGCTTGACGCAGATCAAGCCCAAATTTGCGCCAGCAGGCGGCTAGAGTAGCGAGCCTTGCAGCGTCGTGCGCCCGATCGCCCCGCCACCGCGCCGCCGCGCCAGTTCGGTTTCGGCGGTGAAGCGAATGTCGATATCACGGTCGCCGAGGAAAGCGGTGAGCACTTCCTCCTCGATCTCCTGCCAAGTCTTGCCGCGATCGGGGCCGTAACGCACGCGTGGCAGCAACCCCGGCTGGTTCGACCATTCGATCAACTGCGCGACCGACGCTTCGGCAAGCATGTCGCGCAGGTGGAAAGCGGTGACATAGGCGTCGGGAAAGGCGCGGTGCGCGGGAAGGCCGCGCTCATGCTCGATTCCCGCCGGCTTGCGCCAGTAGCGCAGCACCTGGTTCGAGAAGCTGGGGCTGTCGGGCCACAGCCGGAGCGCGCATTTCCAGGTACAGATCCAGTCCGCGCCGTGGGTCAGCGCGGGGGTGCAATATTGCTCTTCGAAGGTCGCGCGGTGCGCGGCGAGCGCGAGGCGGCGCGGCCACGGATCGAGCACGGGCCGCGCGACATCGTGCCAGAACGGCGCGTCGGCGACCTGTTCGTCGAGGATGTGGTGGATCGCCTGCGTGATCGGCGGGATCGGACGGCCCGGATTGACGAAACGCTGCCCGCCCTCGCCCCAAATGTCCCAACGCCCGTCCTCGCCCAGCGCGACATCCTGCCAGCCGATTTCGCAGACGCCGTGGGCGGGCGGCTTCGAGCCGGTGGTTTCAAGGTCGACGACACGGACGCTGCTGATACTCACAGCCGCCAACATGGCCTCACGACTGCGGCGCGGCAACGCCCGCGCTTCCCTTCGCCGCAGCCAGGCTGCACAAACCGGCAATGACTCAGTCCCGCTACCTGCCCGCCCTTGCCTGTTTTAACGCGCTGCTGGCGCTGACCGTCGGCACCTTCGCCGCACATGGCATTTCCGACCCGCAGGCGAAAGGCTGGATCATGACCGGCGTGACCTTCCAGCTGCCCCACGTCGCAGCGGTGTTCGCGTTGCTCGGCTGGCGTGACGTCGCGCCGGTCCGGACGGGGGCGTGGCTGGTGTCGGCGGGAAGCCTGATCTTTGCCGCCGACCTATACGCGCTGGCGCTGCACGCGCCGCGCTGGGTCGCGGCGCTGGCACCGATCGGCGGCTCGGCGATGATGGCCGGCTGGGCATGGCTGACCATCGTGGCGCTCGCCGGACCGCTGATCACCAAGCGG
>JALYTP010000197.1 GCA_030854225.1 Pseudomonadota bacterium | reverse complement strand
GCCTTGATGCCGTCGTCAGTGAAGGTCACCGTCACACCCTCGGTCGCGATCAGCGCGGTATATTGCGCCGGCAGTGACGCCTTGGTGTCGGAGAGGATCGCGACGAAATCGGCCTCGGTCAGCGCCTTCAGCTCGACGCGGATCGGCAACCGGCCCTGTAGCTCGGGGAGAAGATCGCTCGGCTTGGCGACGTGGAACGCACCCGACGCGATGAACAGGATATGGTCGGTCTTCATCGGCCCGTATTTGGTCGCGACCGTGGTGCCCTCGATCAACGGCAGCAGATCGCGTTGCACACCTTCACGCGACACAGAGCCGCCACCGCGATGTTCCGACATGGCGATCTTGTCGATCTCGTCGAGGAAGACGATGCCGTTTGCCTCCGCATCGGCGAGCGCGATGCGGCTCACCTCGTCCTGATCGAGGCGCTTGTCGGCCTCCTCCTCGACCAGCTTTTCCCACGCCGCCGGGACGATCAGCTTGCGGCGCTTGAGTTGCGGGCCGCCCAGGCCCTTCATCATCTCGCCCAGGTTGATCATCTGCGCGCCGCCGCCGGGGATCTCGAACGGCATCTGCGGCGCGGCCTCGAGTTCGATCTCGATCTCGGTCGCGTCGAGATGACGGTCCTCGAAACGCTGGCGGAACGCCGCGCGGGTCGCCTCGCTGGCGCCCTTGCCGGTCAGCGCATCGAGCAGCCGCGCCATCGCCGCTTCCTCGGCTTTATCCTTGACCGCCGTGCGGCGGCGCTCCTTCTCCAGCCGCACCGCTTCCTCGACCAGGTCGCGCGCGATCTGCTCGACGTCGCGGCCGACATAACCGACCTCGGTGAATTTGGTCGCCTCGACCTTGACGAACGGCGCGTCTGCAAGCTTGGCCAGGCGGCGGCTGATCTCGGTCTTGCCGCACCCGGTCGGGCCGATCATCAGGATGTTCTTGGGCGTCACCTCGTCGCGCAGATCGGCGCCGAGCCGCTGCCGCCGCCAACGGTTGCGCAGCGCGACGGCGACCGCCTTCTTGGCGTCGGTCTGGCCGATGATATGCTCGTCGAGCGCGCGGACGATGGCTTTGGGGGTGAGGCTGTCGTTCATTTCCAAAATCTCAGGCGGCAGTGTCGAGCGCTTCGACGGTGAGCCGGTCGTTGGTGTACACGCAGACCTCGGCGGCGATCGCCATCGCCTTGCGGCAGATCGTCTCGGCGTCAGGTTCGTAATCGGTGAGGGCTCGCGCGGCGGCGAGTGCGTAATTGCCGCCCGAACCGATCGCGGCGATCCCCGCCTCGGGCTCCAGCACATCGCCATTGCCGGTGATGATGAGCGTCACCTCCTTGTCCGCGACGATCAACATCGCTTCGAGGTTGCGCAGGAACTTGTCGGTGCGCCAGTCCTTGGCCAGCTCGACCGCCGCGCGGAGCAACTGCCCGTGATGCTGCTCCAGTTTACGCTCGAGCCGCTCGAACAAGGTGAAGGCATCGGCGGTCGCGCCGGCGAACCCGGCGATCACCGAACCGTCACCGAGCTGGCGCACTTTCCTCGCGTTGGGCTTCATCACCGTCTGGCCCTGCGTCACCTGACCGTCTCCGGCGATGACCACGCGACCGCCCTTGCGCACGGAGAGGATGGTGGTGCCGTGCCACACCAGTTCGTTGGACCCGCTCATCGCCGGCATATGGGAGGCGCGGTCAGCCGGCGCAACTCACCGCATACCGGCGACCCGGCACTACAGCCGCTTGTCGCCGGGATAGGCGAGCAGCAGATCACTCCCCGCCGGCGCCGCGATCTCGCAGCGCCCCTCCAGCAACAGGCATTCGCCCGCTTTCCACGCGACCCCGTCGGCAACGCCTTCCCCGGCCAGCGGCACGAACCAGCCCGGCCTGTCCTCAGGCAGCGTCACCGTGCGGTCGCCGCCTGGCCAGCGCTCGATCACGAATTTCGGCCCCTCGGCCAGGATCGTCCGATCGGGCGTCGACCCCGCCGGCGTCGGCAACGGCACGAACGGCACCGGATTTGCAGCGGCGACGCCGGCATCGAGGTGCAGTTCCCGGTCGCTGCCATAGTCGTACAGGCGATAGGTGAGATCGACGTTCTGCTGGATCTCGACCAGCGTCAGCCCCGGCCCGATCGCGTGGATCGTGCCGGCGGGCGAGTAATAGAATTCACCCGCCTTCACCGGCTTCCAGTCGAGCTTGTCGACGATCGACCCGTCGAGCGCGGCGGCGCGCAGATCGTCCTTGCTCATCGGCTCCCTGGTGCCGAGCGCGATCGTCGCGGTCGGTTCGGCGGCGAGGATCACCCACGCCTCGTCCTTGCCGCGCGAATAACCGGCTTTCTTCGCCTCCGCATCGGTCGGGTGAACCTGCACGGACAATTTCTCGCTGGTGAAGAGATATTTGATCAGCAATTCGGGGTCGCCGGGATGCGGCGTCTGGAACCACATTTCGCCGACCGGATGACCACCGGCGGGGGGATCGGCGAAACCCGGCCACAGATCGTGCCGCCCCCACGGCTTGTCGACTCGCTTGGTAGCCAGAAGTGTCGCGGTCATGATGCTTTCCGTATGATGATGGACTATCGTAACGCCAACGCGCCGGCGCCCCAAGCGTTGCCTTGCCGATTGGAGCCCTTGGCTAATGGGCCCGCCGAATGGGGATTGTTCGCGTGGCGCGCGCTGGGCTAAGGATCGCGGCGATGCGTATCCCCCTGTCTCGCCCGATCGCGCTGGCGCTTGTCGCCGCGTCCCTCTTTTCCGTTGCCGGCTGCGCTGGCGGAAAGAAAGGTAAATCCGATCTCCCCTATGTCGCGCGCGACGTCGGGACGCTCTATTCGGCGGGGCGACACCAGCTCGATCTGGGCAATTACAAGCTCGCCGCCGCGCTGTTCGACGAGGTCGAACGCCAGCATCCCTATTCGATCTGGGCGCGCCGCGCGCAGTTGATGGGCGCGTACAGCTATTATCTGGCGCACGATTACACCAATTCGATCCAGTCGGCGCAGCGCTTCATCTCGATTCATCCCGGCAATCGCGACGCGGCCTATGCCTATTATCTCGTCGCCCTCGGCTATTACGAACAGATCAGCGACGTGACGCGCGACCAGAAGATCACGCAGCAGGCGCTTGATTCACTGGGCGAACTGGAACGGCGCTATCCCAACACCAAGTACGCCGCCGATGCGCGGTTGAAGATCGATCTGGTGCGCGATCACCTGGCGGGCAAGGAAATGGAGGTCGGCCGGTTCTACGAACGGCGGGGAGAATGGCTTGCCGCGACGCTGCGCTTCCGCACCGTCGTCGACCAATACCAGACGACGACCCATGTGCCCGAGGCGCTGATGCGGCTGACCGAAACCTATCTCGCGCTCGGCGTTCGTAGCGAGGCGGAAAAGGCCGCCGCGGTGCTCGGCGCCAATTATCCGGGGACGGATTTTTATGGCCACGCGTACAAATTGATGGGCGAGCACCCGGTCAAACCCATGACCATGGTGGCCGCCGGCACGCCGATCGTTTCGCCCAATCCGCTCTATCTCGGCAAGGGCAAGAAGACCAAGGCGATCAAGGAAACCAAGAGTGCGGTCGATTCGGTCGCGGCACCGCCGGTCAAGACCGGGCCCGGCGCCAACTGATACCGCCGCTCGCCGCCACGAAGGCGTTCCCGCGCGCGGCGAACGGCGATAGAGCGGGGCCGCGATGCTGACCGCCCTTTCCATCCGCGACGTGGTGCTGATCGAGGCGCTGGATCTCGATTTCCAGGCGGGGCTCGGCGTGCTGACGGGCGAGACCGGGGCGGGCAAGTCGATCCTGCTCGACGCGCTCGGCCTCGCGCTCGGCGGGCGCGGCGAACCGGCCCTCGTCCGTCAGGGGGCGACGCAAGCCGTCGTGACCGCAAGCTTCGACCCGCCCGACCGCCAAGGGCCCATTGCCGCCTTGCTGGAAGAAAACGGGCTCGCGCTCGACCCGGGCGAAGCGTTGATCGTGCGCCGCCTCGTCAAGGCCGATGGCGGCAGCCGCGGCTTCGTCAACGACCAGCCCGCTTCGGCCGGATTGCTGCGCGAGATCGGCGCGCTGCTGGTCGAGATCCATGGCCAGCATGATGATCGCGGCCTGCTCAACCCGCGCGGCCACCGCGCGCTGCTCGACGCATTCGCGCGCGCCGACACCGGCACGGTCG
>JALYTP010000196.1 GCA_030854225.1 Pseudomonadota bacterium | reverse complement strand
GGTCCATCTTCTCGGGCCTGGCCGCGGGGCGGTCGGGCTGGGTCGTCGTCGTGGTGGTCGTAACGGGGTTGCCGTCGGCATCGACCTGCTGCTCGCCATCCACCGGCGGCGCGGCCGGGGTGGCGATGGGGTTACCGTTTTCATCGACGAACGAACCGTTGTCGGGCTCGCCGAAATAGCTCTGTTCCTCGTTATCCAGCTGCATGTCGGGCATCGTCACCGCTGTCGTGAATTGCTCCACCGGGCGATTGGCCACCGCCTTGACCATGAAATCGTGGAACGCGCGCGCCGGGGTCGAGCCGCCGTGGAGGCCGGGCACGGGATGCGCATCGTCGCGGCCCATCCATACCCCCGTCGTCAGCCCGCTGGAGAAACCGAGGAACCAGCCGTCCTTGTTCGACGTGGTCGTGCCCGTCTTGCCCGCGACCGGCCGGCCGATCTGCGCCGCCTTGCCGGTGCCGGTATTGACCGTCGTCTGCAGCAGATCGGTCATCTCGGCGGCGACATAGGGCGCGACCAGCACATGGCTCTGGTCGATCGTCTGCTGATAGATCGTCTCGCCCATCGAGGTGACCTTGGTGATGCCATAGGGCGTGACCGCGACGCCGTTATTGCCGACGCTGGCGAAGGCGCGGGTCAGGTCGATCAACCGCACGTCGGACGTGCCGAGCACCATCGAGGGATGCGTGTTGACCGGGGTGGTGATGCCGAAGCGCCGCGCCATATCGGCGACGGTGCCGAAGCCGACTTCCTGCCCCAGCTTGGCCGCGATCGTGTTGATCGAATAGGCAAAGGCGGTGCGGATCGTGACGTTGCCCGAATTGTGGCGCGAATCGTTGCGCGGGCTCCAGCCGTCGATCGTAATCGGCTCGTCGACCACCATGTCCTCGGGCTTGTGCCCGGCCTCGAGCGCGGCAAGGTAGACGAACAGCTTGAACGCGGAACCCGGCTGGCGCACCGCCTGGGTCGCGCGGTTGTAGGTCGAGGAGACATAATCGGTGCCGCCGACCATGGCGCGCACCGCGCCATCGCGATCGATCGAAACCAGCGCGCCCTGCGTTCCCGGCGGCGCATTGGCCTTGACCGCGGCATCGGCGGCGCGCTGCATGTTGAGGTCGAGCGTGGTCCACACCTCGAGCGGGCGGTTGGGCTCGTCGATCAGCGTGTCGAGCTGGGGTAGCGCCCAGTCGGTGAAATAACGGACACTATTCTGCTTGGGTTCGGGGGTGAACTGGATCGAGGTGAGCTCGGTGCTCGCCTGCCGCTCCGTCGCGGCGTCGATCTTGCCGGCTTCCTGCATCAGGTGCAGCACCACCCCCGCGCGGCCGCGCGCGGCGTCGATATCGGCGCTCGGCGAATAATGCGACGGCGCCTTGACCAGGCCGGCGATCACCGCCGCCTCGTCGACCGACAGATGATCCGCACCGTGGCCGAAGAATTTGCGCGCCGCGGCGTCGATGCCGTACGCACCACCGCCGAAATAGACCTTGTTGAGATAGAGTTCGAGGATCTGGTCCTTGGAGAATTTGCGTTCGAGCGCCAGCGCCAGCACCGCCTCGCGCGCCTTGCGGCCGAAATCATATTTGTTCGACAGGAACACCGTGCGCGCGACCTGCTGCGTGATGGTCGAGGCGCCCTGCATCCGCCGGTCGGTGCCGCGCGTCGCCACCGCGAACTTCGCCGCGCGCAGCACACCCACCGGATCGATGCCGATATGCGATCGGAAGCGCCGATCCTCGGTCGCAACCACCGCATCGCGCATCACCTGCGGAATGCGGTCATAGCCGAGCCATTCGCCATAGCTCGGCCCGAGCGAGACGATCACCGTGCCGTCGGCGGCATGGACGCGGATCATCTGCCCGTTGGGCGATGATTTCAGCTCGTCGAAACTCGGCAGCTGTCCGCGCGTGACATAGACCGCAATGACCAGCGCGATCACGCCAAGAAAGGCGAGGCCGCCGCCGATCTTCAGCAGGAGGCCGAACCGGCGGCGCCACGGCGAACGAATTTTGGGAGAGGATTTGGCCATGGGGCGAGCCGTGGATAAGCGCATCGCGCGGCGCAAACAAGCGCCGGCTTATCGCCCGTTCAATCCTGCGGCGCGCGTGAGCGGAAATCGAGGCCGAGCGAATTCATGCAATAACGCAGGCCCGTCGGCGGCGGCCCGTCGGGGAAGACATGGCCGAGATGCCCGTCGCAGCGCGCGCACCGCGCCTCGGTGCGGGCCATGCCGTGGCTGACGTCGCGGTGCTCGACGATGTGATCGGCGGCGATCGGCTGCGTGAAACTAGGCCAGCCCGAGCCCGATTCGTATTTGTCGGCGCTGTCGAACAAATCGAGCTCACAGGCGGCGCAGCGATAGATTCCGTCGGCCTTGTTGTCGTGGTAGAGGCCCGAAAAGGCGCGCTCGGTCCCCGCCTCGCGCAGGACATTATATTGTTCGGGGGTCAGGCGCTTGCGCCATTCGCCTTCGGACAGCGTCAGGTGTTCCATGGCCGTCACCCTTTCAACGCTGCCCACCGGGCGTCAAGCGGGGAGTGCTTGATCCGGGTCAGGCTCGCGGCGAGTGACGCGAGCGCGGGCACGCCGCGCATCGCCGTCAGGAGCGTCCACGCGGTGTCGGGGCGTTCGGCCACCGCCCGCAGCGCGCCGACGACGGCAAAAGGGCGCGCCAGATCGCGGGCGAGCCTTTGCTGGTACGATGCCGCGGCGTCGCGACCGTTGGCGAGATAGGCGGTGGCGGCGCGCGCGCCGCTGGCCAGCGCGATGCCCACGCCCTCCCCCGCGAGCGACGGGATGACCGCGGCCTGATCGCCCAGCCGGAACAGCCCCGCCACGCCGTCGCGGGCGCGCCAGCCATACGGCACGTTGGCGACCGCATCGATTGTGCTGCCCGACGCGCGGTGGGCCAGACGTTCGCCGAGTTGCGGGTTCTCGTCGCCGAGTCTGGTCAGCAACATCTCGGGCGATCCGGCGTCGGTCAGCCTCGAGCGATGCACCGCGAGGCACAGATTGACGCTGCCATCCTCCTGCCGCGCGATGCCGGCATACCCCCCGCCGAACAGATGCAGTTCGATCGCGTCGCCGATCATCCGGTCGAGCGTCGGCGATGGGCCGAGCCGCACACGCAGCCCGAGCGTCGGATCGTCGCCCCGCGCCGCCACCGGCCGCGCCAGCCCGCGCAGATCGTGCTTGCCGGTGGCGAGGAACAGGCTGTCGCCCGCCACGTTGCCGCCATCCGCCAGGCGGACGACATAGCCGTCGATCGCGCGCGCCGCGGCTCCGGTCTCGATCTCCGCGCCGGCCTTCTTCGCGAGCGCCATGATGATGGAATCGAGCCGTCGGCGCGATACCGCAAGTGCCGGTTTGGGCAGCGATGCCGTGGCGGATCGGCCGCCGCAATGGAGCCGGACGCGCGTGACGCGGTCGCGGTTGAGCGCGTCGGCCGGGATGCCCAGCCGATCGAGCGTCGCCAGGGTGCGCCAGCTCAGGAACCCGCCGCACAGGATATCGGGCACCTCCGCGCAGCGCTCGATCAGCAGATGCGGCGCACCGGCGCGCGCCAGCACCAGCGCCGCAGTCGCGCCGGCCGGGCCGCCGCCGACGATCAGCGCAGGTGTTCGACGCATAGCCGGAACGGAAAGGCGCGGTACACGCGCGCGCCTGTTATTCCCGCCTCGGCCAGGATCGGCGCCCACTCACGGAGCCGATAGGCGCGCGCGATCGACAGCGTACCGTCGAGCCGGACGATGCGGTGCCAGCCGAACAGGCGCGCGAGGATCGGGAATCCGCGGTGCGCGATGCGGTGGCGGTGGAGATCGTTGATCAGCCAGCCGCACGTCGCCTCGCGCTCCATGAAGCGCAGGAACGTGATCAACTCGGCGTGGGTCATGTGATGCGCGACGAGGCTCGAGATGACGACGTCCCATCCTTCGCCGGCAAGATCGGCATAGTCGCCGGTGATCCAGCAGATCGCGAGGTTCGGCGGGGTGTGCCGCCGCGCGGCGACGGCACTGCGCGGGTTGAGATCGACCCCGACCAACTCCGAATCGAGGCCGTGCCGCCCCGCCCAACGCGCGACCCGACGCAACATGTCGCCGTCGCCGAAGCCGATGTCGAGCACGCGCAGTCGCGTCTTGCCCTGCATCGCACGCGCCAGGAAAGCGAGCGTCGG
>JALYTP010000195.1 GCA_030854225.1 Pseudomonadota bacterium | reverse complement strand
GGGTGGGGAGGGTGACCGGCCCGGCGATCAGCGTCACGCGCGCGCCCCGTTTCGCCAGCGCGGCGGCAATCGCGAAGCCCTGTTTGCCCGACGATCGATTGGCGAGATAGCGCACCGGATCGATCGGCTCGTGCGTCGGCCCGGCGGTGACGATGACGTGTGCGCCGGCGAGGCTCACCCCGCCAGCATCTCGCGCACCTTGGCGAGGATCGCCGCCGGTTCGGGGAGGCGCCCCGGCCCGAACTCGCCGCACGCCATCTCGCCCTCGTCCGGCTCCATCACCGTCACGCCGTCGCCGCGCAGCGTCGCGACGTTGCGCACCGTGGCGGCATGTTGCCACATCCGCACGTTCATCGCCGGCGCGGCGAGCACGCGCTTGTCGGTCGCGAGCAGCAGCGTCGTCGCCAGATTGTCGGCGATGCCCGCCGCCATCTTGGCCAGCAGGTCGGCGGTGGCGGGCACGACGACGACCAGATCGGCCTCCCGGCTCAACTGGATATGCCCCATCTCGGTCTCGGCCTTGAGATCCCACAGCGTGGTATAGACCGGCCGTTCGCTCAGCGCTGCGAGCGTCATCGGGGTGACGAAATGCTGCGCCGCCTCGGTCATCACGCAGGTCACGCCGATCCCGGCCTTGCGCGCCAATCGCACCAGCTCGCACGCCTTGTACGCCGCGATGCCGCCGCCGACGATCAGCAGAATCTTCTTCACGGCCGCCCCCGCGTCACGGTGATGCGCCGGGTATCGTGCGCGGCCACGATCAGGTCGCGCAGGCCATCGGGCACGAAGGCGAGGCCGATCAGGAACGCGGGCGCGATCATCAGCCCCCAATAGAAGGTGTCGGTGCGCCCGAACAGCGAAAGCAGCACGGCATAGCTCGTCAGGATCAGGATCATGCGCAGCGCGAGCGGACTGTCCCACGCGCTCCACCCGAACAGCGCCAGCGCGGCCAGCAGCGCGGCGAGCCACGGGGGGGCGAGCAGCAAAGCGGTGGAGATGCTGATCGTCTTCACGAAGAACCCGAACCCGAGCATCCCCGCCCACCCCGGTGAGGCGGGGTCGCCCGGCAGCACGACCTGCGCGACGGCATGCGCGTGGAGCACGACCACCACCGCCAATACCGCCACCGCCACGCACCAGCCGATCACTTCACGCCGGTTGCCCTCGAGCAACGCCGCCGCCGCCATCACGCCGACATACAGCGCCGCCGTCTCGCGCACGAGCATCGCGATCAGGCCGATGGCGACCGCCTCGACCCAGCGATCGCGGCGGCGCAGCGCGAGCGACAGCGCGACCAACAGCCCGGCCCAGATTTCGTGGAACGCGATCAGCTCGCGCTGGACGAACACCACCATCCCCCCGGCGAGCAGCACCAGCGCGATGGCGAGCGGCGGCGGTCGCGCGAAGGCGAGGCGCAGCCGGACGAGCCAGGCGAGCAGCACGCTTGCCGCGAGCAGATACAGCACGATCACGCTGGCGAGCGGCGGCATCGCGGCCTGGAACAGCGCGAGCGTGGGCAGGCGGAAGGTGACGAAGGGCTTGAGCGGGTAATCGCCGCTGCGCAGCGCCTGCGCGGTGATGGCGTAGTAATTGCCGCCGCCGCGAACCCCTGCGACGATCGATTCGTAGAGATCGACGTCGGCATTGTTGCTGACGGCGCCGGCGGTGTCGCGGGCAACTGGCGGCGGGCCGGGTGCGCGCAGGGCGAGCAAGGAGGCAAGCAACAGGATCGCCAGCAGCCCCAGCCCGATCCGCGCCGTCCCCGGCCGCGACCCGGCAAAGCGGGAGGGGGCGGCGAGCCAGATCCGCGAGAGCGTGCGCGCGGCCATCGTCAGTGGATCATCATCCACGTCGCGGCCGCACCGATCGCCGCCGCGAGCATCGCCACCACGGCGTAGCGCCAGCCGCCGCCGATCCGCACGACCTCGATCTCCTTGAGCGGCGGCGCGGGCGGGGCGCCGCCGGGGGCGGGGAAATGCGCCTCGATCCGGCGCACCAGATCGGGCAGGCGGGTGAGGGTGCGAACGTCCGTGACGATCCGGTCCGCCAGCGCGGCTTCCGGGCCCAGTTCGGTCCTGATCCATTCCTTCACGAACGGCGCGGCGGTATCCCACATGTTGATGTCGGGATCGAGCGCGGTCGCCACGCCCTCCACCATCACCATCGTCTTTTGCAGCAGGAGCAGGTGCGGCTGGGTCTGCATGTCGAAATCGCGGGTGATCGAGAACAGCCCCTCGAGCATCATGCCGATCGACATGTCCTTGACGGCGAGCCCGCGCATCGGCTCGCCGACCGCGCGGAGCGCCGTGGCGAATTCGGCGACGTTGTGGTGTGGGGGGACATAGCCAGCCTCGAAATGGATTTCCGCAACGCGCTTGTAGTTGCCGGTGATCAGCCCGTAGAGGATCTCCGCCAGCCACACCCGCGCGCGCCGGTCGATACGCCCCATGATGCCGAAATCGATCGCGGCGATCTTGTCACCGGGCAGCGCGAACAGATTGCCCTGGTGCATGTCGGCGTGGAAGAACCCTTCCGAAATCGCCTGCCGCAGGAAGGCGTGGACCAGGATGCTGGCGAGCTTCTTCGGGTCGTGCCCGGCGGCGATCAGATCGTCGCGCCGCGACAGCTTGATGCCGTCGATCCACGCGATCGTCAGCACGCGGCCCGACGTCCGCTGCCAGTCGACCGCGGGGACGATGTAATCGGGCTCGGCGGTCATCGCCTCCGCCAGTTCGGACGCGGACGCCGCCTCGCGCGTCAGGTTCAGCTCGCGCAGGGTCCAGCGCTTGAACGTCTCGATCACCAGGCGCGGGCGAAGCCGTGCCAGTTCGCCACCCCCGCCCTTGCTGTCCAGCGCCTCGACCTGCGCGGCCGCCCATTGATAGGTATCGATCGCACGCGCGAATTCCTCCTCGACGCCGGGGCGCAGCACCTTGATCGCGACCTGCGCGCCCTCGGTCGTCACCGCGCGGTGGACCTGAGCGATCGAGGCGGCGCCAACGGGGACGGGGTCGATCGAGGCGAACACCTCCTCGGGCGGGCGGCCGAACGCGCGCGTCATCGCGGCGTGGATGCTGGGCCACGGCACCGGAGGCAGTGCATCCTGCAACCGCAATAGATCGTGCGCCGCGTCCTCGCCGACCAGATCGGGGCGCGTCGCCAATGTCTGGCCGAGCTTGATCGCCGCCGGGCCGATTTCCTGAAACGCATCGGCATAGGTCGGCACGGCGGGCACGCGCGCGCCGAAGCGGGCGATGCGCATCAGCCGCCGCACGCGCGGCGGGGTGTTCACGTCCCGCTCGATCCCGCGCAGCGCACCGTGTTTCGCCAGGATACGGCCCCATTTGAGGAGTCGCCATATGTGAACGATCGGGGCTGTCACCGGCCACCGCGCAAAGTGGTACTTTGCGGGAACCCCCGAAGGAACGACATCAAATCTTCCAGCCGCTATGGATCGCGACCAGTCCGCCGAGCATCGGCTCGACATTGGTGCGGATGAACCCCGCCTCGCCGATCATGCGCTCGAACGCCGGCATATCGGGGAAGCGCCGGATCGATTCGATCAGGTAGCGATAACTGTCCTCGTCCTGCGCGAGCAGCTTGCCGAGCTTGGGGACGATCTTGTGCGAATAAGTGTCATACGCCTCGCCGAAACCGGGCCAGAGCGTGGTGGAAAATTCGAGGCAGAAGAACCGCCCGCCGCGCCGCAACACCCGGTGTGCCTCGCGCAGTGCTTTCGGGATATCGGTGACGTTGCGGATGCCGAACGCGATCGTATAGGCGTCGAAAAAGCGGTCGGGCCATTGCAGCGTCTCGGCATTCGCCTCGCTCCACACCAGCCCGTCAATGCCGCGCTTTGCCGCGCGTTCCATGCCGACTTCCAGCATCGCCGGGTTGATATCGGCCACCGTGATGCTCGCGCCGGACTTGGCCAATCGGAAGGCGATGTCGCCGGTGCCCCCCGCCATATCGAGGATCTGCTCGCCCTCACGCGGCTTCACGCGGTTGACGAAGCGGTCCTTCCACAGCCGGTGCATCCCCCCCGACATGGCGTCGTTCATCAAATCGTAGCTGGCGGCGACGCTGGTGAACACGCTGCCGACGCGGCGGGTTTTTTCGTGCGGGGCGACGTCTTCGTAGCCGAAGGAGACGGTGTCGGTCATCCACGCGGCTCTAGCG
>JALYTP010000008.1 GCA_030854225.1 Pseudomonadota bacterium | reverse complement strand
ATACGTAGCCGGGCATCAGCAGCCAGTCGACAAAGGCGCCGTCGCCGCGCAGTTCGGCCGCGCTCCAGGAGTCGTCGGCGGCCTTGACGGCGGCTTCGGTGCGCGGCTCGACGGGCGGTTCGGCGGCAGTCGCGACGACCGGTGCCGTGACGAGAACGATGGCGGCGAGAAGATTGCGCATGGTCTTCACCTTCTGAATTGAGATCAAGGTACGGCATAGGATGAACCTCCCCTCGATAGCGGCGTGATCGACGGACGACCCGATCGCTTCGATCAACGACCGATCCGGGCCGTCAACGCCGCGCGGTCATCAGCTTGACCTCGGCGAGATAGCTTCGGCCGACGCGAAGCGCGGTTCCATCGGCCAGATGGATCGTCCACGCCCCGAGGCCATCATGCGCCAGGCGCGCGACGCGGTCGCGCTGCACGATATGCGACCGGTGGACGCGGATGAAGCACGTCGGGTCGAGGCGTTGCTCGAGCCGCGTGATCGTCTGGTGGAGCAGGAACGTTCGCCCGCCCACATGCAGCCGCATGTAATCACGATCCGCCTCGACACGGTCGATATCGAGCGCGGCGATCCGCACGAACTCGCCGCGATGCGGCACCCAGAAGGCCTCGGCCCAACCGCTCGCCGATCGGGGTGCGGCGCCGGCTTGTCGTTGGCCGGCGGAGACGCGCGCGACGGCGCGGGCAAGGCGATCCCGCGTGACGGGCTTGAGCAGGTAATCGGCCGCCGCGACGTCGAACGCCTCGACCGCGAAATGGTCGAACGCGGTGCAGAACACGATCGCCGGTGCCGCCGACAGCGTTTCCAGGACACGCGCCAGCCCGAGCCCATCCAGCTCGGGCATCGAGATATCGAGCAGCACGAGATCGGGCCCGACCTCCTCGATCAAGCGGAGCGCCGCTTCGCCGTCGCTCGCCGTCCCGACGACGATAATGTCATCGAGCGCGGCGCACAGGATCGTCAGCCGCTCGACCGCCAGCGCTTCGTCGTCGACGATGATCGTGCGCAAGCGGTGGTCAACATCCATGACGGATCAGCGGCATGGTCAGCGTGACGCCGAAGCCCTCGGCAGTGCGTTCCCAGCACAGGGTGCCGTCATCGCCGAAGCGCGCTGCCAGCCGGTCGCGAACGTTGGCCAGCCCGACGCCGCCGGGCGCGCCACCGGCGGCATCGGGAAGAACCGTGCCGTCATCGCGCACCTGCAGTCGCAACCGGCCGGCTTCGGCGTTCGCGTCGATGCGCAGGTGCACCGCCCGGCGTGTTCGCGATACCGCGTGCTTGACCACGTTTTCCACCAGCGGCTGGAGGATCAGGCCTGGCACGCACGCGTTTTCAAGATCGGCGGGGACGGCCATCGCGACATGCAGGCGATCGCCGAACCGGACGCGCTCGATCTCGAGATAAAGCCGTTGCAGCGCGATCTCCTCCGACAGCGGCACGTCTTCGGTGCCGCCGCTAGCGAGACTGGCGCGGAAGAAGGTCGACAGCCCGACGATCATCTGTTCGGCCTCCCCCGTGCGCCCCGCCATGACCAGCGAGGACAGCGAGTTCATCGTGTTGAACAGGAAATGCGGATTGACCTGATAGCGCAGCGCGCGAAGCTCAGCCGCTTGCGCCGCCTCGCGCAGTCGCGCCGAGCGGCGTTCGAGCGCGCCCAGCTGCGCGGCATAGCTGAGCGCGAGGTAGAGCGCGGACCAGGCGATGAAGAAGAAATAGCCGTTCAGCGCGGTATCGGCGATGCTCGCGGCTGGCGGATAGGGTGTATCGTGGCCGACGGGCGCGCCGACGACGACCGAATTCGCGCCCGTCTGTGCCGTCGCGGCCGCCGAAGCGCGCTTCAGCGACGGCAGGACGACATCGAACAGACACCAGTTGGTCGCGCCGTACGCAGCCGCCGCTGGCACGGACAACAGCATCGCCGCCGCGATCGAGCGGACCAGTGTGCCAGTGGATGCTATCCGGCGCAGCAGCAGATAAATCGCCATCGTATACAGCCCAGCGCCCAGCGACACGACGACGCGCGGGGCGAGCATCAGCACTTGGCCCTGCTCGCCTCCAATGATCGCTCGCGCCGTCGCGATCGCGAAATAGAACGCCCAGAAGATCACGATCGACAGCGCGATGGCCCGGCGCGAGACGGGCGCGGCGCGGGCATGCGGTGCAGTCTCGAACATCGGCATCACGATGCGCCCCGGCAACCTAGATGTCGACGGTCACGCGCGCGGTGATCTGCCGCGGCGAATGCGTTTGCAGCGCGCTGCTCCCGGCGACATCCCAGCTGAACGTGTTCAGGATATTGGTGGCCTGCACTCGCAGGACCGCCGGTTTCCCGCTGATCGGAAAACGATACCGCATGCCCAGGTCGAGCAAGGTCCGGTCGGGCAGCGCGACACCGTCGTCGACACTCGCCACGCGCCGCGCATTGTGCGACACATTGGCGTCGACCGAGATCGCTTTCAGCGCGGGCAGCCGATAATCGACGCTGGCGATATAGGTGCCGGGTGACGATCCGACGGGGTGCCGCCCGACCAGCCCTGCCGCGACCTGTTCGCCGGTCACCTCGGCATCGAGCAGCAACGCGCCCGCAACCACGCTAAGGCCGGGCGTCGGGCTGCCGGCGAGCGAGAGTTCCGCGCCGCGATGCCGGATCTGCCCGAGATTGCGGAAATAGCGGCTGCTATCGAGCCCGTAATAGGGCTTCTCGATCTGGAAGAGGCTAGCGACGACGGTGAGGTGTTTGGTGAGCGACCATTTGACCCCGCCGTCGATCTGCTTGGTGCGGATCGCCGGCGGCGCCTCGTCGCGGTTGACGGCGATATTGGGGGCGACATCGCTTTCCTCCAGCCCGTGGCTCAGCCCGGCATAGGCCGTCACGGCGCGCGTCAGCCGCACGGCGATCGAGGCGTTGAACAGCCAGGGCTGATCGCGCGAGACCGGTAGCGCGACCGTCGGCGTCACCACCGCCTTGCGGTAGTTCGACCGTTCCAGCCCGAGGTTGACGACACCGATCCGGTCCCACGAGCCTTCATAGGCGATGCCGTAGGTCAATTGCCGGACCTGATCGTGCGTCTGATCGCCGAAAACGTAGGTTGGCGGCGCGGTGAAGTCGGATCGGTCGATCGATCCCGGCGTCAGCGTCGCGGTGGCGCTGGCGCCGTAGCGCCGGTTCTGGTCGCGGCCCCACACCGCCAGGTGCAGCGCGTGCTTGCGCGGCCCCTCGCTGAACGTGCGCGACAGTTCGATCTCGCCGCTGGTCGCCTTCGCGCTCTGGTCGCGCTCGGCCAGCACGACACGGTCGGCCGCGCCCGAGGGTTGTGTATTCAGGAACAGCGGGGCGTACGAGATCGGGTTGGTCGAGGTCGACCGGAAGAGGCCCGCGCGCACTTGCCACGGGCCCAGATCCGCATCCGCAAACGCGCCGTAATTGAGGCTGGTGTTGTTGCTCGTCGCCCAGTGCTGCCCGGTGAAGCGGCGCGGATCCACCGCCGGCGGCAGATCGGTGCCGTCGAAGAGAATCGTCGGCGTATCCTCGTTGCGCCAGTTGCGGATCCGGCTCCAGAACGGCGTGATCCGCAGGTGAGCGACCGGTTGCCATTTGGCAATCACCGCCGAGGAAATTGTGTCGGCGGTGCCGCCATACCAATTGTCGTAATGATAGAGCCCGACCCCGCCGGCGAGGCCCAATCCCGGCAGCACGCCGTGGAGCTGGCCATCGGCTTCGAATAGATATCCCGAAAAACTGTCGATATCCGCCGAAAGCGACAGCACATCGGCGTCGCCGGGCTTGCGCAGCTGGAATTCGGCGATGCCGCTCGGCGCCGGGAAGGGATGGCCGAGCACCGCTGGCCCGACCAGAATGTGATACCCGCCGACCAGACGGCTGGTGAAATTCCCTTCCTGGTCGAAATACAGCCCGTCCAGCCGGATATTGCCCGCCGCACTGGGCGAGAAGCCGCGCGCGTTGCTGGGATCGTACAGCCCAAGGTTCTGGCCGCTGACGTTGATCCCGAACGCATCCTGCGCCTGCGCGACGGCATTCTCGTCGACGCGCTGCGCCGATGCGCTGGTCGCGGCGAACAGCGCCGATATTGCGAAACTGCGGAGGGCAGCCCGTGTCGGACCGGTCGAGGGGAGGCGAAGTTTCATGGCGCGCCGCTTACGGTCGCGCCCCGGGGAAGGCGATGCAAAGCCGCCCAAGCGTCGGGAATACTCGACCAACGCCCTTCGCGCCGCGAGCCCGTCTCAAGCCGCCGCCCCGTGCGGCCGGTCCTTCCGATGGAGAAAAAATGCGACGCGCGAACGACCGCGCTCTTGCCACGACGTGCCGAGCAGCGGCAAAGGCATTGCCATCATATGAAAGACAAAGGGTCATCGATGCGCCGTCTGGTCACCGTCTTCGCCTTCACGATCGCATCGGCCGCGCAGGCCGCGCCCGATGCACCGTCGCCGATCCTGACGACGCCCGAGGCAAGGGATGTCCTGACCTATGCCAGGCCCGAAATCGCCCGCGTCACGCATGTCGATCTCAACCTGACGGCGGATTTCGGCGCGCATGTCATGCGGGGCACGGCGGCGCTGGATATTCTCGCGAAACCGAGCGCGCGCGAGATCGTGCTGGACGACAATAAGCTCGTCATCGCCAAAATCACCGATGCTGCCGGACACCCGCTCAAATGGTCGGTCGGCGCCTATGACGCGGAAAAAGGCGCGCCGCTTACCGTCGAGATCGGCGCGGCGCGGCGGATCATCGTCACCTACCAATCCGATCCCGGCGCCAGCGCGCTCGGCTGGCTGCCCCCGGCGCTGACGGCGGGGAAAGTCAAACCCTATCTCTACAGCCAGGGCGAGGCGATCAACAATCGCAGCTGGATCCCGACCCAGGACAGCCCCGGCATCCGCCAGAGCTGGACCGCGACGATCACCGTCCCCGACGATCTCGTCGCCGTGATGAGCGCCGAGCGGCTGACCCCGAACGGCGTGCCGGCGGCGAAGGGCCAGCACAGTTACCGCTTCCGCATGGATCACAACGTCCCGCCCTATCTCATCTCGCTCGCCGTCGGCGATATCCGGTTCCAGCCGATCGACGCCCGCACAGGCGTCTATACCGAACCGAGCATGCTCGCGAAGGACGCCGCCGAACTGTCTGACACCGGCAAGATGGTGAACAAGGCCGAGGCGCTGTACGGGAAATATCGCTGGGGCCGGTACGACGTGCTCGTCCTGCCCCCCTCCTTCCCGTTCGGCGGGATGGAGAACCCCACGCTCACCTTCGCCACGCCGACGATCATGACCGGCGACAAGTCGAACGTCGACGTGATCGCGCACGAACTGGCGCATAGCTGGTCGGGCAATCTCGTCACCAACGCCACCTGGTCCGACGTGTGGCTGAACGAGGGTTTCACCGTCTATTTTGAAAACCGCATCGACGAGGCGATGTACGGCAAGGAGCGCGCCGCGACGCTCGCCGATCTGTCGTGGGATGACCTGCAACGCGATCTGAAGGCCGCGCCCGACCCCAAGCAAACCCGGCTCCACGGCGATGCGAGCGGCGTGTACGGAGAGCTGGATTATAACAAGGGTTCGACCTTCCTGCGGACGATCGAATATACCGTCGGCCGGCCGCGCTGGGATGCGTATCTGCGCTCCTATTTCGATCGCCATGCCTTCCAGCCGCAGACCAGCGCGGGTTTTCTCGCCGATCTGCGCGCGAATTTGATCAAGGGGGACAGGGCGCTCGAGGCGAAATTGCAGCTCGACAAGTGGGTCTATGCGCCCGGCCTGCCCGACAATGCGGTGCACGTGAAATCGGCGACGCTCGCGCGGATCGACGAGACGCTCGCCCGTGTTGCCGCCGGCGCGCCGATCGCGTCGATCGACGCATCGCATTGGTCGACGCAGGAATGGCTGCGGTTCCTCAACGGATTGCCGCGCCAGCAGAATGCGGCGCGGTTGGCCGAACTCGACCACGATCTCGGCCTGTCGGTATCGCCGAACGCCTATATCCGTTCGGCATGGCTCGTCCTCGCGATCGCCAATCGTTACGATCCGGCGGTCCCGTCGATGGCGCACTATCTGCCGAGCGTGGGGCGCGGCCTGTTGATCCTGCCCCTCTACCGGGCGCTGAAGGATCAGGGCGCTTGGGGTATGCCGATCGCGCGGCGGATTTATGCCACCGCGCGCGGCACCTATCATCCAACAGTGGTCGGCACGATCGACAAGCTGCTCGACTGGAAAAGCTGACGGCCTCGCCCATCGCGGCGGCGGCGGGCTTCGGACGGCGTATCGGGGTCGGCTCGCAATAGTTAAGTGAGCGGTTGACGGTCTGACAATGCAGCAGGATTGCGCGCTGATGCCAGCGATCGCAATCGGAGGATCGAAGCCATGGTGCGGACCACAGAACAGTTACTCCGCCATCTGGTGCAGGCGGTGAGCACCGCGCCGAGGGGAGGGCAGCTCGCGCTGTTTGCCGACGATGCCGCATGGCGCTTCCCGCTGGCGCGCGCGGGCGAGCCGGATCGGCCGGAGGGCAGGAACGAGATCGGGCGGGTCGTGGCGCTGCGCCGGGACGGCGCGCACATGCCAGTCCCCGCACTTCATCAGGGGGTCCTCGTTGAAATCGATGCGGTGGCGTGGGTGGGATGCCGAGTATGAGGATGCTGCTTCTCCCCCTTACGCTGTTGGCGGCCACCCCCGCGCTCGCCCGACAGCTCACGCCGATGGACCTCGTCACCATGTCGCGGGTGGGGGAGGCGGCGGTGTCGCCCGACGGCCATTGGCTCGTCTGGGAGCAGCAGGAGACCGATCTTGCGGCCAACCGGGCCCGGCACGATTTGTGGCGGCTGGCGCTCGACCGGCCCGCCGCGCATCCGCAAAAGATCGCCATGGGGGATGACGGGAACGACACCGCGCCTGCGTTCGGCAGCGATGGCTTGCTCTATTTCCTGTCGAGCGGGAAGGACGACAAGAACGCCGTGTACCGGCTAGCGATGGATGGCGGCGCGCCGAACCGCGTGACCGGCGATTACGATCTTTCTGGGTTCGAGGTGTCGCCGACGGGCGAGGCGATCCTCGTCTGGGCGGATCGGCCGGTCGGCGCGACCTCGCTCGATGCGACCTCGCCGGTGCCGCCCGGGCCGGGGAGCGGCCGGCTCTACGATCAACTGTTCGTGCGGCATTGGAATCGCTGGGCCGACGGGCTGCGCTCGCAACTGTTCGTCATTCCGATGCGCAACGGCCATGCCGCCGGGGGTGGTCGCGGCATCGCGCCCTCGCTCGTCGGCGACACGCCATCGAAGCCCGGTGGCGGAAGCGAAGAAATCGCCTGGAGCGCCGATGGCCGATCGATCGTCTTCGCGCTGCGCCAAGCTGGCAGGATCGAACCGCTATCGGAGAATTTCGACCTGTTCGAAACCACCGCCGCCGGAACGACGCGCCCGGTCGACCTCACGCCCGCCAACAAGGCGATCGACACCGATCCGACGATCTCCCCCGATGGCCACTGGCTCGCCTGGCTGGCGACGACGCGGCCCGGGTACGAGAATGACCGCCATGTCGTTTGGCTGCGCGATCTGACCACCGGCAAGGTACGGGCGCTGACCGGTCGCTGGGATCGCTCGGTCGAGTCGCTGCGCTGGGCATCGGATTCGCGGTCGCTCTACGTCACCGCCGCCGACGCGCTCGACCATCCTGTCTTCGGCGTGGCGGTCGCCGATGGCGCGGTGCGCCGCCTGACCGGCGCGGGGCACGCCTCCGGCGTCGTGCCGTTGCCGCACGGCGGGTTCGTGTTCGAACTGGACAGCATCACCGCGCCACCGGATTTCTGGCGTTATGCGCCGGGCGGCGAGATCACACGCCTGACCGCCATCAATGCCAGCCAGTTTGCCGACGTGGCGTGGCCGGCGATGACGCGCTTCACCTTTGCCGGCGCTGGCGGCGATCGGGTACAAGGGTTCGCGCTCCGCCCGGCCGGCCTGGCGCCGGGGGCCAAGGCGCCGGTCGCGTTCATGGTTCATGGCGGGCCGCAATCGACCTTTCCCGATCGGTGGATCTACAATTGGAACCTCGCCGCCTGGGCCGGCCACGGCTACGGCGTGGTCTCGGTCGATTTCCACGGCAGCGTCGGATACGGCCAGGCCTTCACCGATTCGATCAACCGCGACTGGGGCGGCAAGCCGCTGACCGATCTCAAGCTCGGCCTCGCCGCGGCGCTCGCCCGGTTCGATTATCTCGACGGCGGCAGGGTCTGCGCGGCGGGCGGATCGTATGGCGGCTATATGATGAACTGGATCGAGGGCCATTGGCCGGACCGATTCCGCTGCCTGGTGCAGCATGACGGCGTCTTCGACGTGCGCGGCATGACCTATGCGACCGATGAACTGGCGCCCGATCACTGGGATTTCGGCAACCGGCCTTATTACCTGACGCCGGGCGAATACGAGAAATGGAACCCGGTCAATGCGGTTGCGGCATGGAAGACGCCCCAGCTCGTCATCACCGGCGAGCGGGATTTCCGCAGCCCCGACACGCAGGCCATCGCCGCCTTTACCGCACTTCAGGAGCGGGGCGTGCCGTCCCAATTGCTCGTCTTCCCCGACGAGGGCCACGTCGTCGGGAAGCCGAAGAACAGCCTGCAATGGTATGATACGGTGTTCGCCTGGATGGACCGGTGGACGAACACGGCGAGGCCCAGCCGTTAACGCGATCCGGAGGCAGCGAGCCGGGCGTGACAATCAGCCGTGTGGGAACGCAATTTCGCGCCCGATCATCGACACGAACAGATCATCGGCAAGCTCGGGGCGTAATAGGCGGTGCTGCATCAGGCCAAGCGATTGGGTGAGCACCAGATCGGCCAGCAATGCGCGGCGATTCGCATGTTGATCCCCCGGCGCGAGCAGCGCGAGCGCGGCCAGCATATCGGCGCGGGCATCATTCTGGGCTCCTGCAAAAATTGCGGCGATGCGTTCATTCCGCGCCGATTCGGCGACGATCTCGGCCAATAATGTTGCGCTCCCGCTGCGCTGCGTCGGCTGGAAGAAATGTCGAATCCAGGTCCAGACGGCCGCGGCATCTCCCGCCGAAATCGCCTGGTGCAGCGAGTCGCGATCTCTCAATCGTGCGCAATCGCGCTCGACGATGGCCGCGACAATATCTTCCTTGGCGGCGAAATCGCGATAGATCTGCCCGACCGCGACCCCCGATTCCCTGGCGATCTGCGCCACGCCCGTCGCGTGAAAACCATTTGCGATGAACAGCGTACGCGCCGCCTCGATAATCCGCTGACGGCGGAGCTCGGCGCGATCGCCGATCGGCTCGCAGCACGGGGCTTGTCCTTTCATCCTCGTTTCCTACGTAGCAAGGCGCTTGACCCGCCAAGCTCGTTCGCAGTAGCAGCGTTTGTGAGTGATCATTCACTCACATACTCCATCCGGCAGAATCCGCATGTCTTTTTTTCGTCGCACCGCGCCCGCGCTGGCGCTGTTCATCGTCGCTTGCGCAAAGCAGCCGGCCCCGCCGCCGCCCGGCCCGACCGAAGTGGGGTACGTCACGGTGGCTGAACAAGCGGTGACGCTGACGAGCCAGTTGCCCGGCCGCACGACCGCCTATGAGACGTCGCAGGTCCGGCCACAGGTCAACGGCCTGGTCGAGGCGCGGTTGTTCGTCGAGGGTGACCTGGTGCGCAAGGGGCAGCCGCTGTACCGGGTCGACGCGTCGCCCTATCGCGCGCAGGTCTCCAATGCCCGCGCCGCGCTGACTCATGCGCGTGCAGCAATCGCCTCCACCGCCGCACTGGCGCGCCGTTACGGCGAACTGGTCAAGATCAACGCGGTCGCCAGGCAGGATTACGAAAACGCACAGACCAGCGCCGCGCAGGCACAAGCGGATGTCGCGGCGCAGGAGGCGGCGCTGCGCACTGCCCAGATCGATCTCGCGCGGACGATCATTCGCGCGCCGATCACCGGGCGGATCGGGCGGTCGACCTACACGACGGGCGCATTGGTGACGGCTTCGCAGGCCGATCCGCTGGCGACGATCCAGCGGCTCGATCCGATCTATGTCGACATCCAGCAATCCAGCGCGGACCTGCTCAAGCTGCGCCAACAGATCCTGTCCGGCGAGGTGTCGCGCGCGGGCGGCGCACCGGTGAAGCTGTCGCTCGAAAACGGCACGGATTACGGGCCGCAGGGGAGCCTTCGTTTCGCCGACGTCACCGTCGATCCCGGCACCGGGTCACAGGCAATCCGTGCGATCTTCCCCAATCCCAACGGGTTGCTGCTGCCGGGCATGTTCGTCCGCGCGCAACTGGTCGAGGGGACGCAGGCGCAGGCCATGCTGGTGCCGCAGCGCGCGGTCAGCCGCGACGAACGGGGCAATGCGACGGTGATGATCGTCGGCAAGGACAACAAGGTCGAACCGCGCACGCTGCAGACCAGCCGCACGGTCGGCGACAACTGGCTGGTGACGGACGGCGTCCGTCCGGGCGACCGCGTGATCGTCGAGGGGGGCATGATGCTACGCCCCGGCATGCCGGTGAAGCCTGCGCCGTGGAACCCGAACGCGAAACCGGTCCAAGCCCCGAAGGGCAATCCGGCGGCACCGGCGGCGGCGAAATAACCCGGCATGGCTCGTTTTTTCATCGATCGCCCGATCTTCGCCTGGGTTATCGCCGTCATCCTGATGCTGGCGGGCGTGCTCGCGATCCGCTCGCTGCCGATCGCGCAATTCCCCGCGATCGCGCCGCCCGCCGTCTCGATCACCGCGACCTATCCGGGGGCGGATGCGCAGACGCTCGAAAACACCACGACGCAGATCATCGAGCAGCAAATGAAGGGGATCGACAACCTTCGTTACTTCTCGTCTTCATCCTCGTCGGCGGGCTCGGTCACGATCACGCTGACCTTCGAGCAGGGCACCAACCCGGACATCGCGCAGGTTCAGGTGCAGAACAAGCTGCAGGCCGCGACGCCGTTATTGCCGCAAGAGGTTCAGCAGCAGGGCATCCTGGTGGCGAAGGCGACGACCAATTTCCTGCTGTTCGTCGGGCTCTATTCGGAAAACGTCAAGCATAACGGCGACGATCTGTCCGACTATATCGTCTCCAAGCTGCAAGACCCCCTCGCCCGCGTGAACGGGGTCGGCGATACGCAGATATTCGGGTCGCAATATGCGATGCGGATCTGGGTCGATCCGCTGAAGCTCAACAATTACGCGCTGACGATGGCGGACATCCGCACCGCCGTGATCGCGCAAAACGCGCAGGTCGCCGCTGGCCAGATCGGCGCTCAGCCCGCGCCCAGGGAGCAGATGCTCAACGCCACGGTGTCGGTCTCATCGCGCCTGACCACCCCCGAACAATTCGCCGCGATCAGCCTCAAGAGCAACCCGGACGGGTCGATCGTGCGCCTGGGCGATGTCGCGCGAGTCGAGATCGGGGCGGAGAATTACGGCTTCTCATCGCAGTGGGACGGCAAGCCGGCATCGGGGATCGGCATCAAGCTGGCGCCGGGCGCCAACGCGCTGACGACGGTGACCGCGGTCAAGGCGCGCGTGAACGAGATCGCCAAGCAATTCCCGCCCGACGTCAAGGTGATCTTCCCCTACGATACGTCGCCGTTCGTGCGCCTGTCGATCAAACAGGTCGTCGAGACCCTGGTCGAGGCGATCGTGCTCGTCTTCCTCGTCATGTTCCTGTTCCTCCAGAATTTTCGCGCCACGCTGATCCCCACGATCGCCGTGCCGGTGGTGTTGCTCGGTACGTTCGGGGTGCTGGCGATCGCGGGTTATTCGATCAACACGCTCACCTTGTTCGGCATGGTGCTGGCCATCGGCTTGCTGGTCGACGATGCGATCGTCGTGGTCGAGAATGTCGAGCGGCTGATCCATACCGAGCATCTCAGCCCCAAGGACGCCGCGCGCAAATCGATGGACGAGATCACCGGTGCGCTGGTGGGCATCGCCCTGGTGTTGTCGGCGGTGTTCCTGCCGATGGCCTTTTTCGGCGGATCGACGGGCGTCATCTACCGCCAATTCTCGATCACGATCGTCTCGGCGATGATATTGTCGGTCTCGGTCGCGTTGATCCTGACGCCCGCGCTCTGCGCGACGATCCTCAAACCCCACGAGCCCGGCAAGGCGCAAAGCCATCGCCCGCTCGCGCGTTTTTTCCGCTGGTTCAACGACACGTTCGACCGGGGCCGGGCGAAATACGACAAGGGCGTGAGGGGAACCGCGCGAAACTGGAAGCGCTCGCTCATCGTCTATGCGCTGATCGTGGTCGGCATGGCCCTCCTGTTCCTCCGCCTGCCGACCGGTTTCCTTCCCGACGAGGACCAGGGGATCGTGATCGCATTGGTGCAAGGACCTTCGGGCGCCACCAGCGCACGGACCGAAAAAGGCCTCGACACGATCCGCGATCACTTCCTGAGCAAGGAAGGCGGCAACGTCCAGGGCGTCTTCACCGTCAACGGGTTCAGCTTCGCCGGCGCCGGCCAGAACAGCGGCATCGCCTTCATGCCGCTGAAGGCGTGGGACGATCGATCGGGCAGCGCCAACAAGGCGCAGGCGATCGTGGGCCGCGCGATGGGGGCGTTTTCGCAGTTCAAGGACGCGATGATCTTCGCCGTCGTGCCTCCCGCCGTGCAGGAACTGGGCAACGCGACCGGCTTCGATCTCCAGCTGGTCGATGAAGCCGGGCTTGGCCACGCCCGATTGATCGAGCTGCGCAACATGATGCTGGGGATGGCCGCGCAAGACAAATCGCTGGCGGGAGTGCGCCCCAATGCGCTCGACGATGCGCCGCAGCTGAACATCAAGATCGATCAGGACAAGGCGCGGGCGCTGGGTCTCGACCTGTCGACGATCAACACCACGATCTCCACCGCCTGGGGCGGCGCCTATGTCAACGACTTCATCGATCGCGGTCGGGTGAAACGCGTGTTTCTGGAAGCCGACGAGCCATACCGGCTTGCGCCCGAGGATATCGGCAACTTCTATGTGCGCGGCAACACCGGCACGATGGCACCGTTCAGCGCCTTTTCGACCTTGTCGTGGTCGCAGGCGCCGACGCAGCTGACGCGGTATAACGGCTTGCCCGCCGTGGAATTGCTCGGTGCCGCGGCGCCCGGCATATCATCCGGCACGGCGATGGCGGCGATGGAGGCGATCCATGACAAGCTGCCCCCCGGCACTTCGTTGCAATGGACCGGCCTGTCCTATGAGGAACGGCTCTCTGGCGGTCAGGCACCCGCGCTTTACGGCCTGTCGCTGCTGATCGTGTTCCTGTGCCTCGCCGCGCTCTACGAAAGCTGGTCGGTGCCTATCTCCGTCATGCTGGTGGTGCCGCTGGGCATTATCGGCGCGTTGCTTGCCGCGACGCTGACCGGACTCAACAGCGATATCTATCTCCAGGTCGGGCTCATCACCACGATCGGCGTATCGGCGAAGAACGCGATCCTGATCGTCGAATTCGCCGAGGAGCGGATGCGCGACGGCATGAACGCCTTCGACGCCGCGATCGCTGCAGCCAAGCTGCGGCTGCGCCCGATCCTGATGACCAGCCTCGCCTTCATCTTCGGTGTGATGCCGCTCGCCATCTCGACCGGCGCGGGCGCGGGCGGGCAGAACGCGATCGGCCGCGCGGTCGTCGGCGGGATGCTGTCCGCGACGGTATTGGCCATTTTCTTCGTGCCGATGTTCTTCGTCGTCGTACTGCGGCTGTTCGGTCGCCACGGTGGCGACGAACAGCCCGAAAATCATCCCGACACACCCGATAGTGACGGTGCCGTTCCGGCGCCAAAGGGAGCCTGATGGCCGTGACGATCCGTTTATCCCTGATCGGCGCGCTGGCCGCCAGCACCGCGCTGGCCGGTTGCAACCTCGCCCCGGCCTATATGCGACCGGTGAGCGCGGTGCCTGCGGCGCTGCCCCAGGACGGGGTATATCCGCCGGCGACCACCGACGCGCAGGATATTACCAAAATCGGCTGGCGCGATTTCTTCACCGATGATCGCCTGCGCCAGGTGATCCAGCGCGGGCTCGACAACAACCGCGATCTCCAGCTTGCCGCCGCCAACGTGCTGCAGGCGCGCGCGCAATATCATGTCCAGCGCGCCGATCTGTTGCCGGCCATATCGGCCTCGGGCGCGGCGACCTATACCAACACCGCCGGCGGGACCGCCGGAAGCGCGGTGGGCGGTGCGGGCAATGGCGGCGCGACGGCCGCCGGATCAACCGACATTCACTATTATGCGGCGACCGTCGGGGTCTCGTCGTTCGAGCTCGACCTGTTCGGCCGCGTCCGCAATCTCAGCAAAGCCGCGCTCGAGCAATATTTCGCGACCGAGGAGGCTCAACGCAGTACCCGGATCAGCCTGATCGCCGAGATCGCCACGGCGTGGCTGACGATCGCGGCGGACGAAGATCAGCTCGCACTATCGCAAAAGACGCTCACGACCTTCGACCAGACGCTACAGCTGACCCGGGCGCAATTCCGCATCGGCGTCCTCTCCGAACTCGAATCGCGTCAGGCGGAAACCAATTACCAATCCGCGCGCAACGATATCGCGGTCCTGCGAACCCGGATCGCCAAGGATCGCAACGCGCTCGACCTGCTGGTCGGCGCGCCGGTCGGTCCGGCGTTGTTGCCCTGTGCACTCGGCGACGTTCACGCCGCGATCGACGTGCTGCCGTCGGGCCTGCCGTCGACCGTCCTGCTGCGCCGCCCCGACGTGCTTCAGGCCGAACACAATCTGATCGCCGAAAACGCCAATATCGGCGCGGCGCGCGCGGCGTTCTTCCCGACCATCTCGCTCACCGCTGCGCTGGGGACGATCATCGGCGCGCTCGGCGGGCTGTTCGGCAAGGGGACGGGCACGTACACGGCGAGCCCTTCCATATCCCTCCCGTTGTTCGACGCCGGACGCAACAAGGGCAATCTCGATTAT
>JALYTP010000194.1 GCA_030854225.1 Pseudomonadota bacterium | reverse complement strand
GCCCGCGCGTCGCGGCCGAGACCGGGGCCGATCAGCACCGCGCCGATGCGATGGTCGGCCAGCGCGTCCTCCGCCCATGGCTTGCGAACGATCGCATGCGGCAGAGTCTGCGGCATCTCCTCCGCCAGCAATAACACGTAGCCCGCGCCCGCCCGCTCCGCGGCCTCGGCGGCCAGCGCGGCGGCACCGGGCATCGCCCCGCCGATGATCGCGACCATGCCGCGCGTGTATTTATGGCTGCGCGCGGTGGGGCGCGGAAGTATCGGGCGCGGCATCGCGGTGGCGTCGCTGGCGGGATCCAGGCCGAGTTCGATCAGGCGAACCTCTCGGGCAAGCCCGGCGGCGGGCTCGAGCACATGCGCCGGCTTGAGCGCACCGAGCGCGAGCGTGAGACCATATCCGCGCGAGGCCCCTAGGATCGCGCCGGTATCGGTGTTTACCCCGCTGGGCAGATCGACCGCGATCGCCAGCCGCGCCTCGCCTATGACTTGCGCGAGCGCGTCCGCCAGCGGCGGGGTCAACGGACGCGAAAGTCCAGTGCCAAACAGCGCATCGACGACGACAGGTTCGCTCTCCGCACCCCCTATCGCGTCCACCGCACCGCCCCATGCCGTGCGCGCGGCCATAGCGGCTTCGCTCGTCGGATCGCCGGTCGCCGCGACGCGCACCGCCAAGCCGTTCCCCCGCAAGATCCGCGCCGCGACATAACCGTCGCCGCCATTATTTCCCGGCCCGCACAGAACTAGCACCGGCGCGCCCGATGCAAGCCGCCTCACCGCCGCGGCGACGCCCGTGCCTGCGCGCTCCATCAGCGCGTCGACGCTCGATCCGTCGGCGAACGCGCGCGCTTCGACCGCGCTCATCTGTGCGGCGGTCAGGATCGGCTGGCCCTCGATCGCGATCATTGCGTGGTGCGCTTGGTCCCGCTGATCGTCGCCGGCAATTCGTAACGGTCACCACCGATAGCGACCGCGATACTCGCGGGGCCGACGATCGTGACGGCGGCCTTCTGCGCGCCGTCCGCCGCCGCTACGCCGCGCCCGTCCTTGGTTACCAGGAGGCGGCGGAAGGCGCCGTCGGGATGGTGCAATGTTAGGATCAACCCGCGCGCATCCTGCGTGCGCTCCACCGTGCAGTCGCGCGTCATCACCGCCTGGCCGTGCGCGCACATGATCCGCCCGGCCTCGCTGGCGGCGGCTCCCTGGTTCGCCTCGACCTCGGCCAGCACGTTCTGATCGGTCCGCTGCGGTCCGCAGCCAGCGAGCAGCAGGAGCGGCCCGATCGCGGCGCTAGATATCCGCATAGACATGGGTTTCGGCGCGCGCTCCCGGGTGGGTGACCGCCCCCCTATAGGCCGGGCCGACGCTCTGCGCATAGCGCCATAGTGCGCCGGCCTGATAATCGTTGCGGCGCGGTTGCCACGCGGCGCGGCGCGCGGCGAGCACGTCGTCGGCCACGTCGAGGTCGATCGTGCCGGCGGCGGCATCGATGCGGATCGTATCGCCATTCTCGATCAAAGCAATCGGCCCGCCCTCCGCCGCTTCGGGGCCGACATGGCCGATGCAGAAACCGCGCGTGCCGCCCGAGAAGCGCCCGTCGGTGATGAGCGCGACCTTCTCGCCCATGCCCAAGCCGTAGAGCGCGGCGGTGGTCGACAGCATTTCCCGCATGCCGGGGCCGCCCCGGGGGCCCTCGTAGCGAATGACGATCACCTCACCCTCCGCGATCCGGCGCGCCTCGACGGCGACGAAACAATCCTCCTCGCAATCGAACACCCGCGCCGGGCCTTCGAACTGGAGACGGTGCATCCCCGCAACTTTCACGATCGCGCCATCGGGGGCGAGGCTCCCGCGCAAGCCGACGACACCGCCGGTCGGGCTGAGCGGTGTCTTGACGTCGTGGATGACCTTCTGGTCGGGATTCCAGGTGATTTCGGCGATATTCTCGCCCAGCGTCCTGCCCGTCACGGTCAGGCAATTGCCGTCGAGCAGGTCGTTGTCGAGCATCGTCTTCATCAGCATGTAGACGCCGCCCGCTTCATACATGTCCTTGGCGACATATTGGCCGCCCGGTTTCAGATCGGCGATGTACGGCGTGGATTTGAACGCTTCGGCCACGTCGAACAGATCGAAGTCGATGCCGGACTCGTTGGCCATCGCGGGCAGATGCAAGGCGCCGTTGGTCGATCCCCCTGTCGCCGCGACCACCCGCGCGGCGTTGAGGAAGGCGGCGCGGGTGCAGATGTCGCGCGGGCGCAATTGCCGTGCAAGCAGTTCCATCACCTGCGCGCCCGCCGCGACCGCGATCTGTTCACGCGATGTGTAAGGGGCTGGCACCATATTGCTGTTCGGCAAAGACAATCCGATCGCTTCACCGACGCACGCCATCGTGTTGGCGGTGAATTGCCCGCCACACGCGCCGTGGCCAGGGCACGCGACCTTTTCCAGCGCGTGCACTTCGGAGAGCGGGCAGGCGCCGGCGGCGTATTTCCCGACCGCCTCGAACACGTCGACCACGGTCACGTCCTGATCATGAAACCGCCCCGGCAGGATCGATCCGCCGTAGACGAAGATCGACGGGATATTGAGCCGCAGCATCGCCATCATCATGCCGGGCAGCGATTTGTCGCACCCCGCAAAGCCGACCAGCGCGTCATAACAATGCCCGCGCACGCTCAATTCGACCGAATCGGCGATCACCTCGCGGCTGACGAGTGAGGATTTCATCCCCTGATGCCCCATCGCGATGCCATCGGTGACGGTGATCGTGTTGAAGCGGCGCGGCATCCCACCGCCCTGCTCCACCCCCTTGCGCGCGGCATCGGCCTGCGCGTCGAGCGTGGTGTTGCACGGCGCGCTGTCGTTGCCCGCCGACGCCAGTGCGACGAACGGCCGCGCAATCTCCTCCTCGCTCAACCCCATCGCGTAATAATAGCTACGGTGCGGGGCGCGCTCCGGGCCGACCGAGACGTGGCGGCTGGGGAGTTTCGATTTGTCGAAGCGATGGGTCATGGTGCGCGTCTATGTCGTGAAAACATCATTTCGCGCAAGACTATTACGCACCGAGGTGAGAAGAGGGGCGAGAATATCCGTCCACTGCGCCACGCCATCGGCATTCTCGATCAAATCCTGCCGTACCTCGATTGCGACGCTCGCGATGCCGCGCGCTTCACCGTGGCGGTTGAGCGTCATGTTGAGCATGCGGCCCGAATACGGCTCGTTGTCGCCGGTCTCGACGCCTGACGCGCGCAATGCCGCGAGCGTCCGATCGGCGGCGCGGCGATCGCGGTTCGAGAGGATTCCGACCTGCCAGGGGCGGGCGCTGCCCCCCGTTTCGAGGCGCGGCGTGAAGCTGTGGATCGAGGCGAGTAACGTCGGGGCGGTGCGATCGATCAACGCAGCGAGCGCACGGTGATAGGGCGCGTGAAAGCGACCAATGCGCGCGTACCGGTCAGCGCGGACATTGCCGGGAATGGCGTTCCCGTCGCTGATAGCGGGGATCAGATGCGGGTGGTCAGGCGGGCGGTGGAGATCGATCACCAGTCGCGACACCGTGGCGAGGATCGCGGGCGCGCCGAGCCGCGCCGCCAGCGCCTGGGTCAACGGCCCCGCGCCGATATCGATCGCGATATGCTTGGTCAGCACATCGAGCGACACGCCGAGATCGATATCCGGCGGCACCGCGTTCGAGGCATGATCGCACAGCAGCACGACCCCACCCGGCGCACCGTCGATGAGCCGCGGCGCGGTCACAGCAGCAGCGTTTCCACGCACCACCAATCCGGGTGTGCCGAACCGACGGCAGCGGCGGCACGCGCGGATACTTCTGCCGATGCGTAAAGCCCGAAACACGTTGCCCCCGAACCGGACATGCGTGCCAACACCGGCGCGGTGGCGTCCAGTGCCGCCATGACGTCGTCGACGACTGGCGCCAGCCTGCGCGCCGATGGTTCGAGATCGTTGCGCCCGGCAAGCGCCCGGTCGAGCAGATGTCCTTCGGCGATCGGTCCGCGATCCATGCCGTCCCATCCCGCAAAGACCCGCGCCGTCGAAACGGCGACACCGGGGTTGACCAGCAACGCGAAGGTGCCGGACAGCCCATCGATCGGCTCGAGCGCCTCGCCCCGCCCTTTGCCCAGCGCCGCTCGGCCGAACAGACACGCGGGCACGTCCGATCCGATGCCCACGGCACAGGCGATCAGG
>JALYTP010000193.1 GCA_030854225.1 Pseudomonadota bacterium | reverse complement strand
GGGCAGATGTTCGCGCTTCTGCTCCTCCGTGCCGTATTTGAGCAGCGCCGGCCCGAGCATCGAGATGCCGAAGCTGTTGAGCGGGTTGCGCGCCTTGATCGCGGCCATCTCCTCACGCAGGATCTTGGTTTCGGCCGGGCTGAGACCACCGCCGCCATAGACCTTGGGCCAGTCGGGCACCGTCCAGCCCTTCGCGCCCATCGCGTCCATCCAGCTTTTCTGCGCGGGGGAGAGCATCGACTGATCGCGCCCGCCCCAGACGGCATCCTTTTCGGTGTGCATCGGCTGCCGCATTTCGGGCGGGCAGTTTGACTCCAGCCAGGCACGCGTTTCGGTGCGGAATTGATCGAGATCGGCCATGTGGGTCAGCTCCAGACGAGTCGATGCGCCGCCTTGGCGACGGCGATGGCAATATGATCGCGGTAGATGTCGGTGATGACCTGCACCCCGATCGGCAGGCCCTCGGGATCGGTGCCGACGGGCACGCTGGTGGCGGGCAGTTTGGGGAAGGTGGCGAGGCCGGGAAAGGCGAATTGCGCGCCGAATATCGTGTCTTCGCCGTCGATGTCGAGATGGCGTTCGGCGAGCGGCGTGTCGTCGTGCGGGAAGGCAACCACCCCGAGCGCCGGGGCGATCCCCGCGTCGTAATCGGTGAACAGCGCATGCCACGCCCGCGCGCACCGCGCCTGATGATCGCCGAGCGTGAACCATTCGGGTAGCGTGGCCGCATCGCGATCCGGCTGTGGCGCGCCGCGCGTCATCGCGATGTTGAGCATGTGCATGTAATGTCGATGCTGCGTCACGAGGTCGGGCAACTTGTCGCTCTGGCGGTGGACGGTCGCGCCGGCCTTTTCGAATGCATCGCCCAGCGTCTGCATCGCCGCGACGATCGCGCCTGCGACCTTGGCGAGCGGGTGTGCGGTCAGCAGCAGGATGCGCCAGCCGCCCGGGCATCGCGTCGGCGCGGGAGGCAATGGGAAGTCGGACAGGATATCGAGCGCGACGGCGAGGTCGTCGGCACTGCGCGCCATCGGCCCGCACACGCCCAGCGCCGGGCGCGCGCCATTGGTGCCCGGGAAGAAATGCCCTTCGGACGAGAGCGCGTCATAGTTGGGTTTGTGCCCCCACACTCCGTTGAAGGCGGCGGGCACGCGGATCGAGCCGCCGATGTCCGAGCCGATTTCCAGCGGGACCATGCCGCTGGCGAGGGCGACCGCCGCGCCGCCCGACGATCCGCCCGCGCTGCGGCTCTGATCGACCGCGTTGCGCGTGCGCCCGTAGACCGGGTTGTTCGATTGCAGATCGGCGAGCCCCACCGGCACGTTGGTCTTGCCGAGGATCACCGCGCCCGCGCGCTTGAGGCGCTGGACGAGGACGGCGTCTTTCCGCGCGGTGAAGTCGCGATGCTCGGTGAATCCCCAGGTCGTCTTCAATCCGGCGAGATCGTACGATTCCTTGACCGTCATCGCCACGCCGGCGAGCGGTAGATCCTCGCCCACGACGAGCCGCCGGTCGATCTCGTGCGCCTGGGCGCGCGCGCCGTCGAAATCGCGCACCACCACCGCGTTGAGCGCCCCGTCGCGCGCCTCGATCCGCGCGATCGCCGCCTCGGTTTCGAGCAAGGCGGTGCTGTCGCCCGCGCGGACGGCAGCGGCGGTTTCGAGCGCGGTTTTATCGCTCAATTGAACCGTCCGCCGCTCTCCGCTTTGTAGCGCAGCAACGGCGCCACCTTGAAGTCGTGCTTCTCCAGCCCCGCGACGATCTTCGTCAGCCCCTCGGTATCGGCCCAGAACATCGGGCCGCCGCGATAGACCGGCCAGCCATAGCCGTAGATCCACACCACATCGATATCCGACGCGCGCTGCGCCATCTTCTCCTCTAGGATCAGCGCGCCTTCATTGACCATCGTGTAGAGCGTGCGCTCGACGATCTCCTCGTCGCTGATCTCGCGCTTCGCCAGGTTCGATTTCGAGCGGAAATCCTCGATGGTCTCGGCGACGCGGGGGGAGGGTGTGGGGTTCCGCTTCTCGTCATAATCGTAGAAACCCTTCCCGGTCTTCTGCCCCCAGCGACCCTCGGCGGCGAGCGCGTCGCGGATGTTTTCGATCCGGGCCGGGTCGCGGTGCCAGCCGATATCGACCCCGGCGAGGTCGCTCATCTGGAACGGCCCCATCGGCATGCCGAAAGCGACGTGCACGCGGTCGATCTGTTCCGGCGTCGCACCTTCCATCAGCAGCTTGTTGGCCTCGACCTGGCGCGGCATCAGCATGCGGTTGCCGATGAAGCCGTGGCACACGCCCGCGACGACCGCGACCTTCCGGATCTTCTTGGCCAGCGCCATGATGGTGGCGAGCACGTCGTCGGCAGTTTTCGCGCCGCGCACCACCTCTAGCAGCTTCATCACGTTGGCGGGCGAGAAGAAGTGCATGCCGAGCACATCCTGCGGGCGGCTGGTGCTCGCGGCGATCTCGTCGACGTTGAGATAGGAGGTGTTGGAGGCGAGGATCGCGCCGGGCTTGGCGATCTTGTCGAGCTTGCCGAAAATCTCCTTCTTGACGTCCATATTCTCGTAGGCCGCCTCGATGATCAGGTCGCAGTCCTTGAGCGCGTCGAAATCGAGCGTCGGGGTGAGCGCGCCCATCGCGGCATCGACCTGTTCGGGCTTCATCCGGCCCTTGGCGGCCGACGCCTCGTAATTCTTGCGGATCGTGCCGGTGCCGCGATCGAGCGCTTCCTGCGCCATCTCGACGATCGTGACGGGGATGCCCGCCGAGAGGAAGTTCATCGAGATGCCGCCGCCCATCGTCCCCGCGCCGATCACGCCCACGCGGGCGATCGGGCGCAGCGCAATATCGGCGTCGATGCCGTCGATATTGGAGGCCTTGCGTTCGGCGAAGAAGATGTGGCGCTGCGCGGCGGACTGGACGCCGAACATCAGCTTCATGAATTCGGCGCGCTCGAACGCAATGCCGGCCGCGAAAGACGAGCCATCGGCCGCCTTCTCGACGCAGGCGATGTTGGCGGCGGGCGCGTCGAAGCCGCGGAAGCGTTTGGCGTTCGCTTTCCTGAACTCAGCGACGGCTTGCGGGTCGGCGGTGGCGGTCTTCTGGCTGGCGCGGGGCAGGGGGCGCCGGTCGGCGACCTCGCGGGCGAAGGCGATGGCGTCGGCTTCGAGGCTGTCCTCACCCGCGAGCCGGTCGATCAGCCCGGCCTCGAGCGCGCGCTTGGCCGGGATCGGGTCGCCCTTGGCGGTCATTTCGAGCGCGAGCGGGACGCCTGCGATGCGCGGGATGCGTTGCGTGCCGCCGGCGCCGGGGAGTAGGCCGAGCTTGACCTCGGGCGTGCCGATCTTTGCGCTGGGCACGGCGATGCGGTAATGACAGCCGAGCGTCACCTCGCACCCGCCGCCGAGCGCGTTGCCGTGGATCGCCGCGACCACCGGCTTGTCGCACGCCTCGATCATATCGACGAGCGTGGGCAGGCCGGGTTCCTGCATCGGTTTGCCGAACTCGGTGATGTCGGCGCCGGCGAAGAAGGTGCGGCCGTCGCAGCGGATCACCATCGCCTTGATGCTGGCGTCGGCGAGGCCTTCCTTGATCCCCGCTTCCAGCCCCTGCCGCACCGCCGCGCCGAGCGCGTTGACAGGCGGGTTGTCGGAAATGATGACGAGCACGTCGTCAAGGCGTTCGGTGCGGATCGGCGAGGTCATGGGTGTCTCCTGCAAAAATCGTATCGGTGGTGCGCGCGGGAATCAGGTCAGCGCGGCATAGATCATCGTCTTCAGCTCACGGCGGATCGGGTAGGCGTTGCTCGGGCTCATCTGCGTCATGAACACCATGTGCAACCGCTCGACCGGATCGATGAAAAAGGCGGTCGAGAACATGCCACCCCAATAATATTCGCCCTCGCTGCCGGGGACCATCGTGCGCGCGACATCGATGTTGATCGCGAACCCGAGGCCGAAACCCACGCCGGCATTGGCCGCCTCGCTGAACAGCGATTTGGACATGGTCGCAAGGTCGCCGCCACCGGGCAGGTGGTTGCGCGTCATCAGGTCCAATGTCTTGCGCCCGACGATGCGCGCGCCGTCCAGCTCGCCGCCGTTCAGGCACATCCGGCAGAAGCGGTCGTAATCGAGCGCCCGCGCATCGTCCCGACGCAGCAGGAAGCGCTCCCGCCAGAGCCGCAAGGTCTGCGCATAGTGCA
>JALYTP010000192.1 GCA_030854225.1 Pseudomonadota bacterium | reverse complement strand
GTTTGGGCAACGGTGCGCCGTGAATTGCTAAGCGATGAACCATGTCATCGTATTGTTGCCAGATAAAAAGAAGTCGTCTCGAATCGGGACGCTCAGCCATATCGGACTTCCGGTATCGATGCCGGATTCAGCCGATCGTTTCCCCGTGGAAAGAGGAATATCGACCCGATCCGCTGATAAAGCGTTGAAAAATCAACAGATCACCAGCGTATCGGGTCGATTTAACGCATTACCAGGGGCGGGCTCCCCAGCCGTAGATAAGCGCCAAAACAAAACGAAGCATTTGCTTTCTCCCTTATTACGTCTTTGCGGACGCAAGCGAAATGATACCCGATCGACGGTTGTGATGCAACGTGGTTTGCGTGCCGTTAACTGTTATGAATCCGGGATCTTAAGGCTTCCTTCAACACCTGTCTGTTAGCCCCTGCGCGATGCGAGACGTTGCCCCCGACCACGATGCGGCCTGGCCGAACTCGCGCCGCTCTGGCCTGCTGTCACGGTTTGTCGAAGCGCCGTTTCGGACGACCGTCGCGCAACCAAATATTCAGCATACTAAAAGTCCGGACGAGCACTCGCCGCGATTGAGAACGTGGCACCTGCTCTGCCTGGTCGAGATCGGCAATTTTGTCGCGTTGCGCCGTCACCTCGGCATTGCGCGGACCGACCGCCTTGTTCTCGACGTCGTTGAACGGATCGCAGCGGCGATTCCCGATGCGCGGTTGCGCGTCGTAGCCCGCGCCCAGATCGAAGTGGTCGCAGAGGGGGACGCGATCGAAAATTTAACCGCGCTAGCGGCTCTCATTTCAACCGCAGCAGACCAACCGTTCGACCTTGAGGGAGAAGACCGTCGCGTCGAATTCGTCATCGGAGGCGCCGCCTCACCGCACGGCCTGATCGAGGATGTCCGCGTGACCGAAGAAGCCGAGCATGCGCTTGATCAAGCGCGCGGCGATCATCAGGCGGTGTTGCGCGATCTTAGCATCGGCGCTGCGGCGTTCGATCGTCGCACCCTCGGCCGTGAGCTGAGCAGCGCGCTCGCAAACGGGCAGATGTTTCTGCAATATCAACCCAAGGTTCATGTCCGACGCCAAGAGATCGCCAGCGCCGAGGCGTTGATCCGCTGGAATCACCCCGAGCGTGGTCTGATCCTGCCAGGGGACTTCATCACCGTTGCGGAGGAGGCGCATGAAATCCGGTCGCTGACGTTGTGGACGATCGATCAGGTGATCACTGACCAGAAGTTGCTGGCTGCCGACGGCAACCCATTGGCTATCTTCATCAATATCTCGGGCCAATTGCTCGGAGACAAGCAGTTCGTAGACCAGGCGTGTGCCAAAATTAGGAATAGCGACGCCCGGATCGGGTTCGAAATCACCGAAACCGCGGTGATACGCGATCCCGAAAGCGCGATCGCCAATCTCAATATTTTCGCCGAACAAGGCATCACGATCGCGATCGACGATTACGGCGCCGGTCTGTCGTCACTCGCCTATCTCAAGCAGCTCCCGGCGCGCGAGCTCAAGATCGACAAGATGTTCGTGATGCAATTGACCAGCAGCAACCGCGATCCTCTGATCGTTCGCTCGACGATCGATCTCGCGCATGCGCTCGACATGGAAGTGACGGCGGAAGGGGTGGAAACACAGGCTGCGATGGCGCTCCTGTCGGTCATGGGCTGCGACATGGTGCAGGGCTATCTGGTGTCGCGCCCGCTCTCGATCGGCGCGTTTCGGCATTTCTTGGCCGAAGACAAGGCGCGGATGCTCGACGAACCGGCCAACGCGGCCTTCGCGCGCCCCGCCAGCTTCTGGAAGAGCGCCTGAGCAGGCCCAGCGCCTTAGGGCGAGCTTAAGGGGTGTTGTATTAAGCGCGAAGGATGATCGGATACCGCTTCCGCTTTTACCTCGCATTGGCTGCAGCCATATCGCTGGTCGCCGCCTTACCCGTTGCCGCACGGCCGGATGCTGCGGCCCGGTTTGACGCCAGCGTTGCCGATGCCAAGGCCAAGATGCTGATCGATCCGGCGAGCGCTGTAGTGATAGGCAGGGCGGCGGAATCGATTGCGCGGGAGTTCGAAGGACATCAGCGCACTGTCGCCACCGCCACCGCAGAGTGGTTGCAAGGTGAAGCCTATCTGCGGCTGCATGATCTTTTGCACGCGAAGCCGCTAATCGATCGAGCGCTGGCAGCCGTCACGCACGAGCCGTCGACCAAATTGACGGGCGATCTGCTGGTGTCTCGCGGAGGGATTCATGAGGAAGAAGCCAATGTGGCTTCAGCTCTGGATGACTATCAGAAAGCTCATAATATATTTCGCAGTATTGGCGAAATTCGTAGCCGTGCCCTGGCGTTAATGTCTATAGGTTTACTATATCAAGAAGCAAAGGATTATAACAATTCTCTAAAATACTATAATCAAGCTATTGATATATATCGAGGAGACCCACAAATAATTTAAGTTATTTATAATAATACCGGCAATGTTCTCAAAGAAATAGGGCGCGTCGCAGAAGCAGAAGGAGAATATCGCAAAGCACTATCAATCGCACGATCGCTTGCAAGCCCAGCCATGGAAGCGCGTGTACTTAGTAACATCGCTCGAGCACAATTACTACAAAGCGAACTTACCGACGCCGACGTCACGATCGCGCAAGGAATGCAGGTATCACGCGGTCAGGACGGTGCGGCTGTGCGCGACCAATTCACCGTACTTGCGGCGAAGTCGGCCTTCCAGCAAGGCCATTTGAGTAATGCGGTCGCGTTGATCTCGCGGCGGTTTGCCGGGGCCGATCTGACCAGGACGACGCTCAATGCCCGCGAGGGTCACGAGGCAGCCTATGCCATCTTCAAGAAGGCGGGCGACCAGCCAAAGGCGTTGGCGCATCTCGAAGCGTTGAAGCGGCTCGACGACAAGACCTCGACGCTGGCCGCATCCGCCAACACGGCGCTTGCCGCCGCGCGGTTCGATTTCGCCAATCAGGAGTTGAAGATCGCCAAGCTGCAGCGCGACGATGCCAAGCGCACGGTCGAATTCGAGCGCGCGCGGGCGCGGACGCAGCAATTTATTTTCCTCGGTGCCGGGGGCGTCGCGATCGTCGTCGTCTCGATGCTCGCTTTCGGGCTCGTCACGATCCGCCGCAGCCGTAATGAGGTACGGGCCGCCAATGTCGATCTCGAAACGACCAACAGCGCGCTGGCCAAGGCGCTGGCGGCGAAGACCGAATTCCTGGCGACGACCAGCCACGAAATCCGCACCCCCCTCAACGGTATCCTCGGCATGACACAGGTGATGCTGGCCGACCCGTCGCTGGCGGCCGCGATGCGGGAGCGGATCGATATCGTCCACGGTGCCGGCGTGTCGATGCGCGCGCTGGTCGACGATATTCTCGACGTCGCCAAGATGGAAACCGGCAACATGACGATCGAATGCGCGCCGTTCGATCTTCGCGCGACGCTCACCGATCTGTGCCGGATGTGGCAGGAGCAGGCGAAGGGCAGGGGCATCGCGTTCACGCTCGACCTCGCCGATTGCCCGAGCCATATCGAGGGCGACGTGGCGCGACTGCGGCAAGTTGCTTTTAACCTTTTGTCGAACGCGCTGAAATTCACCGAGGCGGGATCGGTTTTACTCCGGGCGACCACGCGCGACACCACCGCTGGCGAGGAACTCGTCATCGCCGTATCGGACACCGGGATCGGCATCCCGGCGGACAAGCAGGAACTGGTCTTCGAATCGTTCCGCCAGGCCGACGGCGGGACGACGCGCAAGTTCGGCGGCACGGGGCTGGGGCTGTCGATCTGCCGCAACCTGGCGCGCGCCATGGGCGGCGACGTGACGCTGGCGAGCGAGGACGGTCACGGCGCGACCTTCACCCTGGCATTGCCGCTTGTGCGGTGCGACGCGCCCGATTCGTCGATGGCCGGGGACGCCGACGGCGGGTCCGCGCTGCTTATCGTCGATCTCAACCCGATCTCGCGCGCCATGCTGAAAGCGGTGCTCGCGCAGCGCGCAGGCACCGTGCTCTTCGCGTCCGGTGCCAAGGAAGCGGTCACCTTGATCGAGGCGGGCGGAATCGCCACCGTGCTGATCGACGACGCGACGATCAGGGCGGCGGAAGACGCCGACACGGCCATTTCCGCGATCGTCGAATCGAGTCGCGCCGGCGGGGCGGTAACCGGCCTTCTTTGGGCCGGTTTGGACGCGGCTCAGTTGCTT
>JALYTP010000191.1 GCA_030854225.1 Pseudomonadota bacterium | reverse complement strand
GGTCAGAATATGGCGAAACCTCCGAAGCGCTCTTCCTCACCTCGGGCTATGCCTATGATTGCGCCGGCGATGCGGCTGCGCGCTTCGCCGGTGAACAGGCCGGGATGACCTATTCGCGCCTCCAGAACCCGACGGTCGAGATGCTCGAACAACGCATCGCGCTCCTCGAAGGCGCCGAGGCATGCCGGACGATGGCATCGGGCATGGCGGCGATGACGGCGGTGCTGCTGTGCCAGCTCGAAACCGGTGACCATATCGTCGCGGGCCGTGCGGCGTTCGGCTCGTGCCGGTGGCTCACCGATACCCTGCTGTCAAAGTTCGGCATCGGCGTGACGATCGTCGATGCGCGCGATCCGCAGGCCTTCGCCGACGCGGTGCGGCCCGAAACGAAGCTGTTCTTCTTCGAAACACCTGCCAACCCGACGATGGATGTGGTTGATCTGCAAGCGGTTTGCGACATCGCGCGGCGGCACGGCATCACCAGCGTGGTCGATAACGCCTTCGCCACCCCCGCGCTCCAGCGGCCGATGGAATTCGGCGCCGACGTCACCGCGTATTCCGCCACCAAGATGATGGACGGGCAGGGCCGCGTGCTCGCGGGCGCGGTGTGCGGCACCGAGGATTTCATCACCAACACGCTGCTCCCCTTCACGCGCAACACCGGCCCGACGCTGAGCGCGTTCAACGCGTGGGTCGTGCTCAAGGGGATGGAGACGCTCGACCTGCGCATCCGCCGCCAGAGCGAGAATGCGATGGCGGTGGGTCGCTTTCTCGAGGGCCGGGTGCCGCGCATGCTCCACCCCGGCCTGCCGAGCCACCCGCAGCACGATCTCGCGATGCGCCAGATGGACGCATGCGGGCCGATCTTCGCATTCGAGGTGGCGGACGGGCGCACACAGGCGCACGCGCTGCTCGATGCGCTGCAACTGATCGACATTTCGAACAATATCGGCGATTCGCGCTCGCTGATGACGCATCCCGCCTCGACCACGCATGCCGGCGTCACCGAGGAGAAGCGGCTGGAGATGGGCGTGACCGAAAACATGCTCCGGCTCAATGTCGGGCTCGAGGATCCGCGCGACGTGATCGAGGATCTCGACCAGGCGCTCACCGCGGCGGGGCTGTGATGAAGGCGCTGTTCCCCCATGCGGCCGAAACGCGCGGCGTGGTCGTGCGCGTGTCGGTCAGTTACCTGCCCGAACAGTCCGAGCCGCGGCGCGGGCGCTGGTTCTGGGCCTATCACGTGCGCATCGAGAATGAGGGGGCGCAGGCGGTGCAACTGCTCACGCGGCACTGGATCATCACCGACGGACGCGGCGCGCGCCATGCGGTCGAGGGCGAGGGCGTGGTCGGTGAACAGCCGATGATCGCGCCGGGGGCAAGTTACGATTACGTCTCGGGCTGCCCGCTCGCGACGTCGACGGGGTCGATGCAGGGCAGCTATCATGTCATCGGCGAGGACGGCGCGGGGTTCGACGTGGCGATCCCCAAATTCGCGCTGCTCGCGCCGGCGGTCGAGACGTGAAGCGCACGCATCTGCCGCTCAACGGGCTGCGCGTGCTCGATGCGGCGGCGCGGCATCTGTCGTTCACCCGCGCGGCGGACGAACTGGCGGTGACCCCCGCGGCCGTCGGCCAGCAGATCCGCGCGCTGGAGGATACGCTGGGCGTCGTGCTGTTCCGCCGCACGACCAAGGGCCTCGAGCTGACGCCCGAGGGCGAGGCGGGGCTCGGCGCGCTGCGGCAGGGTTTCCTGCAATTCGAGGAAGCCGTGCGCGCGATGCAGGCGGGGCAATCGTCCAAATCGCTGACCATCGCCGCGCCGCGCGACCTGACCGAGAAATGGCTGATGCCGCGCCTCGCCGCGATCGCGCGGGACGATACCGAGCTGCGCTTCGTGCTGATCGCCGCCGACGATGTGGTCGATTTCACCGAGGCCAATCTCGACCTGGCGATCCGCTGGGGCGAGGGGCCGGGCGAGCATGAGGGCGAGGCGCTCGAATCGGACGGGATGGTCACGGTCGAGCGGCCCGGCGGCGGTGTCGATACGCGCATTTCCTGGCCGGGGTGCGTCAACGATCCGGCGGTGTCACTCGTCCGCGTCGGGGATGCGGGACTCGCGATCGACGCGGCGGCCGAGGGACTGGGCCGTGCGACGGTGCCCGAACTGCTCGCCGCGCACGATCTGGCGGCGGGGCGGATCGTGCGCGTCGGCGAGCCGAAGCCGTACCGGCTCGGATACTGGCTCGTCGCGCCGTTGCCGCAATGGCGTCAGAAGAAGGTCAAGGCGCTGGTCGAGGCGCTGGCGGGGTGAGCGCGCCGACGCTCGAAACCGAGCGGTTGATCCTGCGCCAGACGAGGATCGACGATTCGGAAGCATTGCACGGGCTGTACAGCGATGTGGCGGCGATGCGCTGGTGGTCGCATGCCCCGCATACGACGCTGGAGGAAACGCGGGACACCCTGGCCGAGCGGCTGGCCGATCCCGACGGCTATGCCTGGTCGATCACGCTGCGCGGGGACGACCGCGCGATCGGCACGCTGGCGGCGCGCGAAAAGCGCCAGCGCGAGGTGGCCGAGATCGGCTATTCGCTCGCTCGCGCGCAGTGGGGCAAGGGCTATGCGCGCGAGGCGGTGTCGCGGCTGCTGACGCACCTGTTCCAGCACGAAAAGATGCGCCGCGTGTTCGCCGATACCGATCCCGACAACACGTCCTCGAACGGCTTGCTCGAAAAGCTCGGCTTCACGCTCGAGGGGCGGCTGCGCGGTGAATGGGACACGCATATCGGGGTGCGCGACAGCTATATCTGGGGCCTGCTCGCCGACGAATGGCGCGGCTGACGGCGCTCAGGCGTCGATCGATTCTTCGTCGATCCGCGCGGCATTTTCCTGAATGAATGCAAAGCGGTGCGCCGGGTTGCTCCCCATCAGTCTGTCGACCAGATCCTTCACCCCGGCGCGTTCCTCATATTCCTGCGGCAGGGTGATGCGGATCATGCTGCGTGTCTTGGGATCCATCGTCGTCTCGCGCAATTGCATCGGATTCATCTCGCCGAGACCCTTGAAGCGCGCCACCTCCACCTTCTTGTCCCTGAACTCGTTGGCCTCGATCCGCGCGCGGTGCGCGTCGTCCATCGCGTAGAGGTTCTTGGTGCCCGCGGTGAGCCGGTAGAGCGGGGGTTGGGCGAGGTGGAGGTGGCCGTTCCGCACCAGATCGGGCATTTCCTGGAAGAAGAACGTCATCAGCAACGTCGCGATATGCGCGCCGTCGACATCGGCATCGGTCATGATGACGATGCGTTCGTAGCGCAGGTTTTCGGTCGTGCAGTCCTTGCGCGTGCCGCAGCCGAGCGCCTGGATCAGATCGGCGATTTCCTGGTTCGCCAATATCTTGGCGCTGGTTGCTGAGGCGACGTTGAGGATCTTGCCGCGGATCGGCAGGATCGCCTGGGTCTTGCGGTCGCGTGCCTGCTTGGCCGATCCGCCGGCCGAATCGCCCTCGACGATGAACAGCTCGGTGCCCTCCGGGCTGTCGGCGGCGCAATCGGTGAGCTTGCCGGGCAGGCGTAGCTTGCGCGCGCTGGTCGCGGTCTTGCGCTTGACCTCGCGCTCCTGCTTGCGGCGCAGGCGGTCGTCCATCCGCTCGAGCACGTAGCCGAGCAACGCCTTGCCGCGGTCCATATTGTCGGCGAGGAAATGGTCGAAATGGTCGCGCACCGCGCGCTCGACCATCGTCGCGGCCTCCGGCGAGGTGAGCCGGTCCTTGGTCTGGCTCTGGAATTGCGGGTCGCGGATGAAGACCGACAGCATCAATTCGGAACCGACCATCACGTCGTCGGCGGTGATGTCCTTGGCCTTTTTCTGCCCGACCAGATCGCCGAACCCGCGGATGCCCCTCACCAGCGCCGCCCGCAGCCCCGCCTCGTGCGTGCCGCCGTCGGGGGTGGGGATGGTGTTGCAATACCAGCTATAGCTGCCGTCGCTCCACAACGGCCAGGCGACCGCCCATTCGACTCGGCCTTGCTGCTCGCCGGGGAAGTTCTGGCTGCCGGAGAAGAAGTCCGCCGTCGCCCCCTCGCGCCCGCCGATCTGCTCGCGCAAGTGATCGGCGAGGCCGCCGGGAAACTGGAACACCGCCTCTGCTGGAGTATCGTCGGTGATGAGTTCGGGAGCGCATTTCCAGCGAATTTCGACGCCCGCGAACAGATACGCCTTGGAG
>JALYTP010000007.1 GCA_030854225.1 Pseudomonadota bacterium | reverse complement strand
TTGCTGCCGCCACGCGCGCCACCGGCCGCGGCGCCGCCCGATCGTGATCCGCCGCCATACCCGCCCGATCCGCCGCCGAAATCGTCGCTACCGCCGAAATCGTCGCGCGAACCCGCACCGCCGCCGCCGCCGCCACTGCCGCCGCCCGGTGCGCCGTCGAGCATCGTCAGCACCGAGTTGAAGCCCTGCAGCACGATCTCGGTCGAATATTTGTCGGCTCCTTGCGCGTCGGTCCATTTGCGCGTCTGCAAGGCGCCCTCGATATAGACCTTGCTTCCCTTGCGCAGATATTTCTCCGCGACGTTGGCGAGCCCTTCGTTGAAGATCGCGACCGAATGCCATTCGGTCTTTTCCTTGCGTTCGCCGCTGTTGCGGTCCTTCCACTGCTCCGACGTCGCGATGCGCAAATTGACGACCTTGCCGCCGTTCTGGAACGACCGGCTTTCGGGATCGCGCCCCAGATTGCCGATGAGGATGACCTTGTTGACGCTGCCTGCCATGTAAGCCTCTTTTAGAGGCCGGCGAGCACCGCCAGCCAGTAAGTGATTCCGGCCGCCGCATAGGCCAGCACGAACAGGTAGCTAACCATGAAGGCGGGCCATTTCCACCCGTTTGTTTCGCGCCGCGTGATGGCGATGGTCGAGATGCATTGCGGCGCGAACACGAACCACATCAGGAAAGCGAGCGCGGTGGGCAGGCTCCACTTGCCGGCAAGCGTCTGGCCGATCTGCGTTTCGTTGTCGGGATTGGCATCGTCGATCGCATAGACCGTGCCGAGCGCGGCGACCGATACCTCGCGCGCGGCCATCGACGGGATCAGCGCGAGCACGATATCGCGGTTGAAGCCGATCGGGCGAAACGCCGGCTCGATGCCGTTGGCGATGCGCCCCGCGACCGAATAATTTACCGGCGTCACCGTGCTGTGTTCGGGGGGCTTGGGGAAGCTGAGCAGCGCCCACAGCACGATCGTGGTGAAGGCGATGATCGTGCCCGCGCGCTTGAGGAAGATGGCCGCCCGGCTCCACAGCCCGATCGCGAGATCGCCGATGCGCGGCAGCTGATATTTGGGCATTTCCATCATGAAGCCCGATGAGGCGCCCTTGGTCACCGTGCGGCGCAGCACCAGCGCGACGACGAACGCGCCCGCCACCCCCATGATGTAGAGGCCGAGCATCACCAGCCCCTGCAACCCGACGAGCGGCAGCACCTGCGTGTTGGGAATCAGCGCGCCGATCACCAGCGTGTAGACCGGGAGCCGCGCCGAACACGTCATCAGCGGCGCGATCAGGATCGTGGTCAGCCGGTCCTTGTCGTCCTCGATCGTGCGCGTCGCCATGATGCCGGGCACCGCGCAGGCGAAACTCGACAGGAGCGGGATGAAGGCGCGCCCCGACAGCCCGACGCTCGCCATGATGCGGTCCATCAGGAAGGCGGCGCGCACCATATAGCCGCTCGCCTCGAGGATCAGGATGAAGAAGAACATGATCAGGATCTGCGGCAGGAACTTGATCACCGCGCCCACCCCCGCGATCGCGCCGTCGGTGATGAGCGAGCGCAGCACCGACGCGGGCATCACATCCTTCACCTGCCCGCCGAGCCAGTCGAACCCCGCCGCGATGGCGTCGGCCGGGGCGGCACCGGCGAAGAACACCGCCTGGAACATCACGAACAGCACGACGAACAGCAACGCCACGCCGAACACGGGGTGCAGGGCGACCCTGTCGAGCATATGCGTCCAGCGGCGCACCGGGGTTTCCGAGACGGTGGCGGCGACCGCGATCTGGCGCGCGCGGCGCTGCAACGTGACGATGTCGGCGTTGAGCACCGCGTCGCTCTTGCGCAATGCGGTGGCGCCAGGGGTGACGAGAGCGGCGAGCGCCACCTTGAGATCGTCGATCCCGCGCTTGCGCACCGCGACCGTTGGGACCACCGGCACACCGAGTTCGCGTTGAAGGGCCAGCGGGTCGAGCGTCAACCCGTCGCGTTCGGCGAGATCGATCATGTTGAGCGCGACGACGATCGGCAGCCCGAGCGCGATCAGCTGAAGCGCGAAACGCAGGTGATTGTCGAGGTTGGCGGCGTCGACCACGACGATGATCGCATCGGGCAACCGCTCGCCGTCCTGCCTGCCCATCACGACGTCGCGCGTCACGCGCTCGTCGGGGCTGGACGGTTCGAGGCTGTAGGTGCCGGGCAGATCGAGCAATTCGACCGGGCGCCCGTCGGGCAAGGCCATCCGCCCGGCATGGCGCTCGACCGTGACGCCGGGGTAGTTGCCCACCTTTTGCCGGGCACCGGTCAGCGCGTTGAACAGCGCGCTTTTGCCCGCATTGGGGTTGCCGACCAGAGCGACCAGCGGTGCTGCGTGCATGTTATTCGGCGGGCTGGATATCGAGCGAGACGTGGATCGCCCCCGCCACCGCCCGCCGGAGCGCCACCGTCATCCGCCCGACGCGGCAGGCGATCGGGCCGCCACCCAAACGGGCGCGGTGCATCACCTCGACCCCGACGCCGTGATCGAACCCCAGTTCGCGCAATCGCCGTGCTTCGGGGGCGGCAAGCCGATCCCACGCGATATCGGCCACGGTCGCGTGGGTATGCCGGGGGAGCTGTTCGAGACTAAGCGGACTCGCCATGCGCGTCATGTAGCATGATGCGATTGATTATCAATAACGAAAAGCGCGATCAAACCACCGGGTAGCGCAACCTTCCGATGAAGCGCGACAGGCTCGGGCGGTGTTCGGTGCGCGCCAGAAACCCAACCTTGGCCTTTTCGAAGCGCATGATGCCGTCGATCCGGCGCGACAGGAAGGCGCGCGTGTCGGCATGGCCGTCGCTCTCGTCGTCGAGAAACACCGTGATCGTCGCGCCGTAGACGCCGCCGAGGATCGCCCGCTTGGTATAGTGATTGTAATCGGTCGCGGTATCGCCCGCCGCCCGCCACATCGCGTCGGCGGCGCGCCAGCCGAGTTTCGCCGCGGTCGCGATGTTTTGCGGCATGGCCAGCGTGGCGAGCGCGCGGCGCAGCGCCTCGCGGTGCGGCGCCAGCAGCGCCAGGCGCGCCTCGACCAATGCGGCGATTCGCGCACGGATCTTCATCGCGTGGAGCATCGCGGGGGGAAGCGCCGTCTGCATCCCCGCGTCGATCGCGGCGAACCAGGTGTCGATCATCTCGACCGCGCCGGGAAGGGCGAGTCGCGCCACGTCGCGGTCGATCCCGGTCATGTCCGCCGCCCGGTCGCGTGCCGCCGCGCCCCAGCCGTCGAACGCGGCGTTGGTCGCGATCGCATCGGCCAGGTGCGCGCGAATCTCGTCGAGCGTGGGATCGGGGGGCAGCGGCATCATCACCCCTCGCTGTTTAGTCGCCTGCCGCCGCGCCGCAAGACGCGTCTGCCACGCGCTTGCCGTGGCGCGCGCTTCGCCGCATCAGGGTGCCGATGGATACCCCGCCCGACCAGCCAAGCTTCACCGTCGACGGCAATATGCTGACGATGCTCGATACCGGTCCGCGCCGGCTCGCGGCGCTCCTCGCGCTGATCGCGGAGGCGAAACAGTCGCTGCGCATGATCTATTACATCTATGTCGATGACGAGGCCGGGGCCAAGGTGCGCCAGGCGTTGATCGAGGCGGCGAACCGGGGCGTGACGGTGTCGCTGATCGTCGACGGGATGGGCAGCGAATTGGCGACGCAGCACGGTTTCTTCGATCCGCTGCGCGATGCGGGGGCCCAGGTTTGCCGGTTCTCCCCGCGCTGGGGGCGGCGGTATCTGCTGCGCAACCACCAGAAGCTGGCGCTGGCCGACGAGGCGCGGGCGATCATCGGCGGGTTCAACGTCCAGGACAGTTATTTCGGTACGCCGGCCGATCAGGCGTGGCGTGATCTGGGGCTGTTGGTCGAAGGACCGGCGGCGCAGCATATCACGGGCTATTTCGACGCGCTGTCCGCCTGGGCCAGGCAAGCGCATCCGCCGATGCGCACCCTCCGGCGGGCGCTGTCGCGCTGGAGCGAGCCGAAGGGCAAGGCGCGCTGGCTGCTCGGCGGGCCGACGCGCCGCCTGTCGCCGTGGGCCCGCGCGGTGAAGCGCGACATGGAACAGGCCGACCGGGTCGATCTGATCGCGGGTTATTTCGCGCCCAATCCGGGGATGCTGCGCCGGCTGGACCGGATCGGCCTGCGCGGGACCGCGCGGATCGTGCTGCCGTCGAAGAACGACCATCCGGGCGCCATCCTGGCGTCTCGCTTCACCTATGCCGGGTTGCTGCGCAAACGGGTCGAGATCTATGAATATCTGCCGACCAAGCTGCACACCAAGCTCTTCGTGATCGGCGATGTCGTGTATATCGGCTCGGCCAATTACGACATTCGCAGCCTGTTCCTGAACCTCGAAATGATGCTGCGGATCGAGGACACGGCGTTCGCCGCGCATGCCCGCCGCTATATCGAGGGCGAGATCGCGCAGTCGGAGCGGATCACGGCCGCGTTGTACAAGGCGCGCACAGGGTGGTGGACGCGCACCCGACAGGCGGCGGCGTTCTTCCTGCTGACGGTGCTGGATTTGAACCTGACGCGGGGCCTGAACTTCGGCGACCCGTGATGCTCAGTCCTTCCAGGCCCAGTAAAGCTGCGCCGGCGGCACGTTCCACCATTCCATGTCATGGTCGATGCGCGCGAAATGCGGCACCATGAAATCGCGGCATTTGGGGCTGAACTGATAGACCAGGAACGCGCCGCCCGGGCGCAGCACCTCATGCGTCGCCGCCGCGATCGCCGGGCCGATGCCGGTCGGCAAGGTCGAGAAGGGCAGGCCCGACAGCACGTAATCGGCATGGTCGAAACCGTGATCGGCGACGATCTGACGCACGTCGGCGGCAGAACCATGGACGGCGGCGAAGCGCGGATCGGTGATTTCGTGGCGCAGATAGCGGATGAAATCGGGGTTGGTGTCGATCGCGATCAGTTTCGCATCGGGCGCCAGCCGGTCGAGGATCGGGCGGCAGAAGGTGCCGACGCCGGGGCCGTATTCCACGAACAGCTTGGTATTCGCCCAATCGACCGGTTCGAGCATCTTGCGGATCAGCACCCCCGACGACGGCACGACCGAGCCGACCATCACCGGATGCTTGAAGAAGCCGCGCAGGAACATGCCCCAGGGCGAAGGCACGCCGGCTTCCGCGCGGCGCTGGCGTCGCTCGGCGGCGCTCGTCGATGAAGTCACTCGGGCAGTCCCTTTTCGTATTCCCCGGCGGGGCGTTAGCGACGCTCGTCGCAAAGCGCCAACGAACATGCAAGCCCGAAGCTCCCTAGCGGCAATCGACGACACAAGCGTTGCGATAGGCGAGCCGTGCCCGTAGGCGCGAAGGCCATGGATCAAGACCGGTCCGGGCAGACCGTCGTCATCTTCGTATCGCAGTGGCCGAGGCGAGTGAAATGTTCGTCGCCGCTGTGATGCGGGGCGAGGCCCGGCGCCGGCATGAAGGTGGCGCCGGCGATCGGCCAAGCGATCGACGCGAGACAAAAAAAGGCCGATCCCGCAGGACCGGCCGTGAAAGTTTTTAGGAGAGGATGCCTGAAAGGCCTCCGCTATGTGCAGTGCAGCATAATGTTGTGCAAGTGCGAAACAAACTGCCGCGATTGCAGTTTATGCAATCGTCACTGGAAAAGCGACGGCGCGAGATGCTAGGTTTCGCTACGACAGTGCTATGCCGCGCTGCACAATGACGGGGAGGGGATATGCGCAGACTGCCGCCGCTGACGGCGATCGAGGCGTTCGTGCAGGTCGCGCGGCTGGGGTCGATCAAGGCCGCCGCGCAGGATCTTGCCCTTTCCGCGCCAGCGCTCAGCCGCCGGGTGCAGGCGCTCGAACGTTTCATCGGCCGGCCGCTGTTCGACCGGCGTCACCAGGCGGTGGTGCTCAACGGCGACGGCGAGCGGCTGTTGCAGCAGATCGCGCCCGCGCTCGATTCGCTCAGCGACGCGGTCGAAGTGATGACGAGCGGCACCAACGTGCTCCGCCTCCGCCTCGGGGTGTTGCCGCTGTTTGCCTCGCAGCGGTTGTTTCCGCATCTCGCCGACCTTCGCGCGCGACACCCGCAACTGCACCTCGATATCGATACCGGCGCGCACGGGCTCAGCCGGCTGGGGGACGGGCTCGATGCGGTGATCGCCCTGGCGCGCGAGATCGATCCCGCGCTGTATGCGCGCCGGCTCGACCGCAGCCAGGTCAACGTGATCGGCGCGCGCGCGCTGGTCGAGGGACCGAACCCGATCACCAGCCCCGCGCAACTCGCCGGGCTGACCGCGCTCATCCACCGCGACATGCCCGATACCTTCGCCGCCTGGCGCCATGCGGCGGGGCTGCCCGATCTGGAACCGGCGGCGTTCGATCATTTCGATTCGGGGGCGTTGATGCTCGAGGCGGCGGCGCAGGGGCTGGGCGTCGCGTTCATGCTCGAAAGCCATTACGAGGGTGCGCACGACGACCGGCTGGTCAAGCTGTTCGATATCGCGGCGGAGAGCCCCTACAGCTACTGGTTCGCGTGCCGCCCCCGCGCGCTGACGCAGCGCCCGGTGCGGATGTTCCACGACTGGCTGATCGAGACGATCGGCGGGGAGAGACAGTCACCCTGACCTTAACCTTTTGGCAAAAGGTTCGCGGTACGAAGTATTTGCCTTTAAACGGGGGACCAAACAATGACTCACTTTTTCAAACGTTTGCGCAGTACGCGTGGTGCGACTGCGATCGAATACGGCCTGATCGCCGCGCTTATCGCCGTTGCGGCGATTGCCGCGATGCAGGGCCTGGGTAACCAGTTGAAGAAGACCTTCGGCAACGTTACGTCGAACATGAAGGCATCGTAAAACGTGTCATCCGCACCCATGATGGTGCCGATGACGATTGATCGGGCCGCCGAATCCGGCGGTCCGATCGACGATGTCGGCTATCGCAGCCTCGCCAGCTTCCGCTTCCACGTTCGCCGCTTCTTCGCGTTCAGCGAGGCGACGATCGCGGCGGCGGGGCTGTCGTCGGGGCAATATCAGGCCATGCTCGCGATCCGCGCGTATGAAGGGGGCGCGCCGATCACGGTGTCGCAACTGGCTGCCAGTCTGTTCGTCAAGGTGAACAGCACGGTCGAACTGGTCCAGCGGCTGGAAAGTGCGGGGATGGTCTGCCGGACGCGATCGGAGATCGATCGCCGCCGGATCGAACTGACTCTCACGACGACGGGTGCCGCGTTGCTGGACCGGCTCGCCACCGAGCATATCGCCGAGCATCGCCGCTATCTGCCCGATCTCGCGCAGATCGTCGCGGGACTCGGGTTCGCCTGAACGGCGACCGCGCGCGTCAGGCGGTGCGGGCCTTCACGATCTTGCCGGGTTCGCGCGGGGGTTCGCCCTTGGGCAGCGCGTCGACATGATCCATGCCGTCGGTCACCTGGCCCCACACGGTATATTGCCCGTCGAGGAAGCGCGCATCGTCGAGGCAGATGAAGAACTGCGAATTGGCGCTGTTGGGATCCATCGTGCGCGCCATCGACGCGGTGCCGCGGACATGCGGCTCCTTGGAGAATTCCTGCGGCAGATCGGGCTTGTCCGAGCCATGCATGCCGGTCCCGGTCGGATCGCCGCCCTGCGCCATGAAGCCGGGAATGACGCGGTGGAACGCCACGCCGTCGTAGAAGCCGTCATTGGCCAGTTCGGCGATCCGCGCGACGTGTTGCGGCGCCAGATCGGGGCGCAACGCGATCGTCACGTCGCCGCCATCCAGCGTCAAGGTCAGCGTTTCGAACGATTCGGCCATTTCTATGCTCCATGAAGGGGTTGCGGCGGCCCTAGCGGCGTCTTTCGGTGCTGGCAAACCGCGCCGAACCGGGCTAACGGCGCGGACATGGTGATCGAGATGCCAGCGGCGAGGTCAGATGATGAGCGAGACCGATCTCGCGCCTCGCGAAGGCGCGTCCGAACCCGATAACCTCCCGGAGATCGTTACCGGCCAGCTCGACGCGGACGATCGGCTGAAACCGGCGTTCGTGCGCGCGGTGCTCGACGCGGTCGACGCCGGCGACACCGACGCCGCGCATGCGCTGGTCGAGCCGCTCCACCCCGCCGACATCGCCGATCTGTTCGAGCTGACCCCGCACGAGGATCGCGGGCCGCTCGCCAAGGCGCTCGCCGATCTGCTCGATGCCGACGTGTTCGCCGAGATGAACGATTATGTCCGCGAGGATCTGATCGACGCGCTCGAGCCGCACGAAGTCGCCGATATCGCCGCCGAACTCGATACCGACGACGCCGTCGCGATCATCGAGGACATGGAGCCCGAGGACCAGCGCGAGGTGCTCCGCGCGATGGAGCCCGACGATCGCGCGGCGATCGAGGAGGCGCTCAGCTACCCGGAGGAATCGGCCGGCCGCCTGATGCAGCGCGAGCTGATCGCGGTGCCCGAGCATTGGAGCGTGGGCGACGCGATCGATTATCTGCGCGGCCATGACGAGCTGACCACCGATTTCTGGGAGATCTTCGTGGTCGACCCCGGGCACAAGCCGGTCGGCACCTGCGCGCTGTCGTGGATCCTGCGCACCCCGCGCGACGTCGCGATGGGCGACGTGATGAAGCGCGAGCAGACCCTGATCTCGGTCGACATGGACCAGGAGGAAGTCGCGCTGCGCTTTCAGAAATACGCGCTGATCTCGGCCGCGGTGGTCGATGCGAGCGGGCGGCTGGTCGGCATGGTCACGGTCGACGATATCGTCCACATCATCTCCGAGGAAGCCGGCGAGGATACGCTTCGGCTCGCCGGGGCGGGCGACGGCGACATCAACGAGCCGATCCGGCTGACCATGCGCACGCGCTTCCTGTGGCTTCTGATCAACCTGCCGACGGCGATGTTGGCGGCGGCGGTGGTCGGGTTGTTCGACGGCGAGATCGCGCGCTACGCGCTGCTTGCCGCGCTGATGGGTATTGTCACCGGCATGGGGGGGAACGCCGGGACGCAGACGCTCGCGGTGGTGGTGCGCGCGCTCGCCACCAACCAGCTGACCAGTTCGAACACGCTCAGGATGATCGTCCGCGAATTCAAGATCGCCGCCGCCAACGGGGTGTTGCTTGGCGTGCTGATCGGTATCGGCGCGTATGTCCTGTATGGCCGCGCCGATTTGGCGATCGTGTTCGGCGCGGCGATCCTGATCGACAACCTGACCGCGGGGCTGTCCGGCGTGCTGGTGCCGATCACGCTCGAGCGGATGAAGATCGATCCGGCGGTGTCGTCGGCGGTGTTCGTCACGATGATGACCGATTGCATGGGGTTCTTCTCGTTCCTCGGCCTCGCGCTCTTGTTCAACCTGTCGGGCTGATCCATCTCCACGCCATGCCGCTCCATCTCACCAAGGTCGCGTTCGGCGCGAACGGCGTCGAGGATCTCGCCGAAAGCCTGCTCCGCCGCGCCGCGGCGGGGCCGGTGTTCCTGACGACACGTTATCTGCCCAAGCGACACGAGGAGATTGCCGGGGCCAAGGGCGAAGGCGGATCGCTGTTCTGGATCCTCAAACACACGCTGATCGCGCGCTCGCCGATCCTGTCGTTCGGCGATGCCGAGGGCGGGAAGGTCGCGATCAACCTCGATCCGCATCTCATCCTCACCCAAGGCCGGCCCAAGCGCGCGCATCAGGGGTGGCGGTATCTCGACGCCGCCGACGCGCCCGCCGATCTGGGCGAGGGCGTGGCGGGCGATGCCCTGCCCGCCGCGCTGATCGGCAAGCTATCGGCGCTGGGGCTGGTCTAGCGCGTCACGGCGCGGGGGTGCCGCATTCGACCAGCGTCGCCGCGCTGGCATGGACGGTGCATTTCGCGGCGCCCCCGACCACGACGTGGCCCAGCCCGTTGGCGCTGATCTGCGCGGTGTAGCGCGCGGTGGCGCGGGTATCGCCGGTGCCGTCGCGCTGCAGCGTGAGATCGTTGACGACGAGGCCGCTTGCATCGATCGTCGCCGCACCGCTCGCGACGATCCGCGCGCGCCGCGCGATCCCGGACAGGGTGGCACTACCCGCGCCGATCACGCTGGCATATAGTTCGTCGGCATCGATCGCCCCGACGGTCAGCAGGCCGCTGCCGTTGACCGACAGATCCGCGCGTTGCGCGCGCAGCGCCGACACGGTGACGCGTGCCCCGGCATTGACGTACACCCCCGCCAGCGTGGGCGTGCGCAGCGTGATGTGGGGCGGCGCGAGCGCCTTGCCGACCGGGGTTTCGCCCCAGCCCTGATCCCCGATGCGCACCACCAGCGTGCTGCCCTGCATCACGATATCGAGCCGGTCGAGCGCGCGCTGGTCGCCGCTGGCCGACACGCCGGGCGAGGCGCCGGTGTCGATCGACACCTCGAACGGCCCTTCGACCCGCACGCGTTCGTAACTGCCGAACGTGAAGGTGCGGTCGGCGGCGGCGGCGGGCGCCGCGATGGCGACGAGCGAGGCGAAAGCGAGCGTTGCGCGGATCATGACCACCCGAATCGCCGCAATCGCGCCGCTGTGCAAGCGGTTCCGCCTCAGCCGGGCGTGGCGCCGCAACGCACGCTGCCCGATCCCAGCTTCGAAATGGAGCATTTGGCCGCCGCGCCCAGATCGACATCGCCCGATCCGAGCACGGAGACGCTGGCCGGGCCGGATACCGCGGCCTTCACGTCACCCGATCCGGCGACCGACACGTCGGCATTGTCGGCCTTGAGCGCGGAGCCGTCGAGATTGCCCGAGCCGGCGACGACGACCTTGAGATGCTTGGCGCTGCCCTTCACCGTGACGTCGCCCGATCCGGCAAGCGAAAACGCGGCGTTGTCGACCGTCAGCGTGCCGATGGTGAGGGCGCCCGATCCGGCGTTGTCGCTGGTGAAGCTGGCGCCGTCGGCGGTGTCCACGCTCATGTCGCCCGATCCGGCGATGTTCGCCGCGGTGATGCGCGGCATCGTGACATAGATCGTCACCTTGCCGGCATCGCGCGTCGAGCCCCAGTGAATCCCGGTGCCGTCGATCCGCCCGACCCGCAAGGTATCGCCTTCCTTCACGATCTTGAGCTTGTCGAGTTCCGCCGCCGGCCCTTCGGCCCGCACCGAAAACCCGGTGCCGGTGCGCACATCGACGTCGTCCGACCCGCGCAGCGACACGCCGGAGAAACCGGCGACCTGACAGGTGCGTGCGGTGCCCGCCCCCTGACCCTTGATGCCGGGGGCCGAATCGTGATCGGCCGTATGGAACGAACAGGCGGCAAGCGGGACGGCCGCAAGCAGGGCAAGGACGTGCATGGTTATTCTCCGTTGTGTATTGGTACAATAATACACAACGGCGGCACCACGCAAACGAAAAAGGGCGACCCGCAGGCCGCCCTTTTTTCGCAAGCGTCAGATATGCCGCGTCAGGCGGGCACCTTGTCCTTGTTGTAGATCGCGGCGGCCTTACGCAGGATATCGAGGATCTTCTCCATCGCCGCGGGCTCGTCGATCTGCTCCATCGCCGCCAGCTCGCGCGCCAGCCGCGACGCCGCCGCCTCGAAGATCTGGCGTTCCGAATAGCTTTGTTCGGGCTGATCCTCGGCCCGGAACAGGTCGCGCACCACTTCGGCGATCGACACCAGATCGCCCGAGTTGATCTTCGCTTCATATTCCTGGGCGCGGCGCGACCACATCGTGCGCTTGACGCGGGGCTTGCCGGTCAGCGTATCGAGCGCCTCGCGCAGCGTCTTGTCGGACGACAGCTTTCGCATCCCCACGCTTTCCGCCTTGTTGGTCGGCACGCGCAGCGTCATCTTCTCCTTCTCGAAGCGCAGCACGTAGAGTTCGAGTTGCATCCCGGCGATTTCGGAGCGTTGCAGCTCGACCACCCGGCCGACGCCGTGCTTGGGATAAACGACATAATCACCGACATCGAAGGACAGTGCCTTGGCAGCCATTAATTCGCGCCTTTCATGAACCGTACCACCAGCCTGAACGCGACAGTGGCAGCAAAAGCTGCGCTGGCGCGGAAGCGGCGGGGTTGATTGCGAACGTCTCCAGGTCGAGGCCGCGGATCCGCAATGCCTCTCCCAGCCCGTCTAACACGTTCGTAATAAAATTACCAGACCGGACGTGCGACGCTGGTCGCGCCTCGCGAAACGCCGTCGATCAGTCGCCCTTGCCGGGTTCTGCGGAGAAGAACTTGTCGTATTTATCCTCTTCGTCCTTGTGCGCGTCCGCATCGGCGGGGGTCTGGTCGTTCTTGCGCGTGACGTTGGGCCATTGCCCCGAAAAGGTCGTGTTGAGTTCGAGCCATTTCTCGAGCCCGCTTTCGGTGTCGGGCAGGATCGCCTCGGCCGGGCATTCGGGTTCGCACACGCCGCAATCGATGCATTCGCTGGGGTTGATGACGAGCATGTTCTCGCCTTCGTAGAAGCAGTCGACCGGGCACACCTCGACGCAGTCCATATACTTGCAGCGGATGCAGGCATCGGTGACGACGTAAGTCATTTCTGGCTCCCCAGCGGTACGAATCGGGGCCGTGCTATGCCGGTGTCCCGCGCGCGTCAATCGATCCGGGCTTGATGCGAGACGTTCTCAAGTTTCCCGCCCGCGCGGCTGCGCGACCCCTGATAAGAGACGACCGATTGCGCAACCGGCGCCGGCGCATAACGGCTTCAAAAGCGCCAAGGAATCCCTTCACCGCATGCCGAAAACGGTTGAGCGCGCGCTTGCCAGACGAGCGCGCCGGTTAATTTGACTTTAGGAAATGCCCGCCACAGTGATTTCCGCCTTCGCGCCGGGGGGCGTGAGGGATGCGGCGACGCGAAAGTTTTTGGGGGCGTGACAGCCTTGTTCCTGCGCAACGACCACGGACTCGATCAGGCGGGCGGCACCACGACGCTGTCGTTCGGCCGTGCGCTGGTGCCCGTGGCGAAACCGGGGCCGCTCGATCAGGCACGCGCATTTATCGCGCGCACCGATTGGGCGCCCGATCTCGGCGCGCGGATCGGGTCGGCGGACTGGTGGCGCGGGGCGGCGACCTGCGCGGGGTTGTGCGCGGCGACCTTGTTGCTGTCGCCGGGCATCCGCCCGATCGTCGCGCCATCCCCCGCGCCGCTTGCCGGCAGCGACTGGGACGATGCGCGCGCGCAATCGATCACCCCGCTTGCCTGGGGCGCGAACAGCGGCAGCCGGATGGCGGCGGGCGATCTGGTCGCGCCGCTCGCCGAAACGCCCGAACGGCCGATCCAGGAACTCACCGCCACCTTTGGCGAGGGGGACGATTTCACCCGCATGCTGCAACGCGCCGGGCTCTCGCAGGCCGATGCCGGTCGCGCGGCCGATCTGGTCGCCTGGGCGATGCCGCTGAGCGATATCAAGCCGGGGACGCAGATGCAGCTGACGCTCGGTCGCCGCCCGACCCGGACGGTGGCGCGGCCGCTCGAACACCTCGCCTTTCGCGCTCGCTTCGATCTCAACCTTTCGCTGGCGCGTGCCGGCAATGCGCTGGTGATGACCAGGCAGGCGATCGCGATCGACCACACGCCGCTGCGCATCCAGGGCCTGGTCGGCAACAGCCTCTACCGCTCGGCGCGCGCCGCCGGGGCGCCGGCCAAGGTGGTCGAGGCCTATATCAAGGCGCTCGCCACGCGGCTGTCGATCGGTGGTGATATCAGCGCGGCGGATACGTTCGATGTCGAGATCGAACGCGCGCGCGCGGCGACCGGCGAGGTACAGCTGGGCAATCTGATCTTCGCCGGCATCGACCAGGGCCGCAAGAAGCTGCAACTGGTCAAATGGACCGACGGCCAATGGTACGAAGCCTCGGGCCAGTCGGAGCATCGCGGCGACATGGGGATGCCGGTCGCGGGGCACATCACCTCCAATTTCGGCATGCGCATGCACCCGCTGCTGGGGTTCATGCGGATGCACAAGGGGCTGGATATCGGCGCGCCGTGGGGCACCCCGATCCACGCCGCGACGGGTGGCATCGTGCAGTTCGCCGGGCGTAGCTCGGGCTACGGCAATTTCGTGAAGCTGGCGGGCGGCGGCGGGATCGCCACGGGGTACGGCCATATGAGCCGCATCGCGGTGCGCGCCGGCCAGCGCGTGGCGCAAGGCCAGGTAATCGGCTATGTCGGCTCGACCGGCATGTCCACCGGGCCGCATCTGCATTGGGAAGTGTGGAAGAACGGCGTGTCGGTGAACCCGCGCAGCGTATCGTTCACCAGCATCAGCGAATTGTCGGGCGAGGCGCTGCGGGCCTTCCGCGCGCGTGTCGCCGGCCTGTTGTCGGTCAAGCCGGGCGCGGCGCGCTAAGCCAGCGCTACCGGTCGCGCGCTAGATCGACGTCACCCCCGACATTGTCAGCCGCTTATCGACCCTGTGATCGCCAGCGCTTGATCGTGCGCTCGATGATCTGGTCCTCCTGACCGACCTCGCGCCACAATTCGGAGAATAAGGGATCGTCGGACGCGGGGCGCTTGACCTCGTCGAGCGGATCGAACGCGACGCGGATCGGGATCGCGACACCCTCGCCGCAGATGATGCATTCGCGGTTGCGCAGCGCCGGGATCGAATCGAGAAAGCCGCGCGCGCCCTCGGGCATCGCGGCGCGCACGAACGCCTGGTCGCGGTCGTTGTTGAGCCGCATCGAGATGATCGTCCCGCACTGCGACAACACGCCTTCGGCGAGGTCGGACGGGCGCTGGGTGATGAGGCCCAGCGATACGCCGTATTTGCGCCCTTCCTTGGCGATGCGGCCCAGGATGCGGCCGACCGACGAGGCGTCGGCGTTCTTCTCGCTCGGGATGTAACGGTGCGCCTCCTCGCAGACGAGGAGGATCGGGCGCTGCGGTTCGTTGCGCGACCAGATCGCGAAATCGAACACCATCCGGCTCAGCACCGCGACGACGACCGAGGTGATGTCGCTCGGCACGCCCGACACGTCGATGATCGAGATCGGCTTGCCGTCGCCGGGCAGGCGGAAAATCCGCGCGAGGAAATCGGCCATCGTATCGGCGACCAGCATGCCCGAGAACATGAAGCCGTAGCGCGGATCGGCCTTGATTTCGTCGATCTTGGTCTTGAGGCGCAGATACGGGGCGGTGTCGCCGGCGCGGTCCATCTTGCCCATTTCGAGCTGGATCAGGTTGGTCAGATCGCTGAGCAGATACGGCACCGGCGCATCGACCGTCAGCTTGGCGATCTCCTGCCCCAGCCGGCTCTTGGCGCGCGCGGCGAGCAGGCATTTGGCG
>JALYTP010000190.1 GCA_030854225.1 Pseudomonadota bacterium | reverse complement strand
TGCATCCCATCAAAGGCCAATCGCAAAATCCCGATCCCGCACGATCGCATCCTCTATCGCCAGCGCCATCGCATCGAGAACATGTTCGGTAAACTCAAAGATTGGCGGCGCATCCACACCCGCTATGACCGTTGCGCGCACACCTTCATGTCCGCCATCTGCATCGCCGCCACCGTCATCTTCTGGCTCAATCAATGAGTCCTGAGCCTAGCGCCGCGCCCATCGCCCGTCGCGATCGAACCGCACCGCTCCGCGTCCCGCGCGAGCGGCGCGTTGCGGGGTGCGGGTCGTGCTGTATGGCGGGATGGCCGCCCTCCAGCACGCGGCGAACCAGGACCGGGCGGATTTCGTGGTAACGCAGCGTGGGGCGATGCGCCGGCCAACATCAGGCACGGTGGCAGGCAGGCCGGATAGATAGGCGAGTTCGACGATGAGTTCCGTGAAACGAGCAAACGCCGGATGGGGCAGCGGATTGATCGGCGTCATCATCTTCAGCGGATCGCTGCCTGCGACCCGGGCGGCGGTCCTTGGCTTCACGCCGCTGTTCGTGACGTCCGCCAGAGCCGTGATCGCGGCGTTGCTCGGCGGGATCTGCCTTGCGAGCTTCCGTCAGACGAGGCCCGCGCGGCGCGACATCCTCCCTCTCGTCTTCGTGGCGGCGGGCGTCGTGGTCGGCTTCCCGCTTCTGACGGGGCTGGCGCTTCAGCACATCACGGCCGCGCGCTCGGTCGTCTTCGTCGCGCTCCTGCCGATGGCGACCGCGATCTTCGCCACTGTCCGCGGCGGCGATCGCCCGCGCCTAGCCTTCTGGTTCTTCGCGGCCATTGGCGCGGCCGCCGTGGCGGGCTTCGCGCTGTTCCTGAGCGATGCCACGTCGACGCTTGGCGATGCGCTGATGCTGGGGGCGATCGCGTTGTGCGGGTTCGGCTATGCGGAAGGAGCGACGCTGTCCCGGAGGATCGGCGGATGGCAGGTCATCTCCTGGGCACTTCTCCTGTCGCTTCCACCCATGATCTCGATTGCGGTGGCAACGATGCCCGTGGATTTATCCCACATTGGGATCGGGGCGTGGATCGGCCTGGGATACGTCTCCATATTCTCCATGCTGATTGGTTTCGTGTTCTGGTATCGGGGTCTCGCGCTCGGGGGCACGGCCGGGGTTGCTCAGGTGCAATTGCTCCAACCCTTTTTGGGGCTGGCCCTGGCCAGCGTGGTGCTGCGCGAACCCGTCTCCTGGGCGATGCTGGCGATCGCGGCCCTGGTGGTGCTGTGTGTGGCGGGCAGCAGGCGTTTCGCCTGATCGTCGGCCGGCACGGTGCCGGGCTCGGTGGGAAGGCCGTCGATCGCTTGGAGCGGCGGGAAGAAGCGTAATTTGCCCGGTCAGGCTAACGAAGCAGCGCATGCTCCACTTACAGCCCTCTCGACAGCGTCGGCCGCGCCACATACTATCTGACAACGTTATCTGCGAGTAGCACAGGAGAAGGCCGATGACCCGATCAGATGGCGGCGCGGCGCGCTGGATCATCGTGGGGATGGTGTTCGTCGCGGTGATGCTCAATTATGTCGACCGGCAGATTCTAGCACTACTGAAGCCGACGCTCGAGACACAGTTCGCCTGGTCCGATCAGGATTATGCCAATATGGGCACCGCGTTCCAGCTGGCGACCGCAGTCGCGTTCCTCGGCACCGGCTGGTTCATCGACCGCGTCGGCCTGCGCCTCGGCTTCGCGATCGGCGTGGCCGTCTGGAGCATCGCGGGCATGGCGCATGCGATGGTGACGACGGTGGCAGGGTTTCTCAGTGCGCGCGTCGTGCTCGGGGTCGGCGAATCGGTCGGCACGCCGGCCGCGGTCAAATCAGCGGCGACCTATTTCAACCACCGCGACCGCCAGCTTGCACTCGGCATCGGCAACACCGCGCCCAATGTCGGCGCGATCATCACGCCCTTGTTCATCCCCGCGCTGGCGCTGACTTATGGCTGGCAGGCGGCGTTCCTGCTGGCGGGCGGGCTCGGGCTCATCTGGGTAATCGTATGGTTCCTGCTCCGCGTGAAGCCGGTCGCGCTCGATGCCGTCGTGCCGACGCCGGTGCCGTGGCTCCAGGTGCTCAAGAGCCGCAACACGATCGCCATCGCGATCGCCAAGGTACTGTCGGATCAGGTATGGTTCTTCATGCTGCTGTGGCTGCCCGATCTGTTCCACCGGCTGTTCGGAATGAAGCAGGGCACGCTGGGCCTGCCCATCGCCCTGGTCTATGTCTTCGCGGCGTGCGGCGCGTTGACCGGGGGCTATATCCCATCACGCCTGATGGCGGCGGGATGGAGCGTTGACCGCGCGCGCAAGACCACGATGCTGCTCTATGCGATCCTCGTCCTGCCGGTCGCCACCGTCCAGTCGCTGCACAGCCCGTGGGCGGCCGCGCTGGTGCTGGGGCTGGGCCTGTTCGCGCATCAGGGGTTTTCAACCAACGTGTTCGGCGTGACGACCGACATCACCCCCGCCCGATCGGTCGGCTCGACCATCGGCATCGCGGCGTTCTGCGGCAATCTGTGTTCGATCGGGATGATCCAGTTCTCGGCCTTTTCGCTGGCGCGCGGCTGGGGCTATGCGCCGATGCTCGCGATCTGTGCGGGATCGTATCTGACCGCGCTGCTTGTCATCCACCTGCTGATCCCGGTGATCGTGCCGGTCGACGAGAGCGAGCGCGGCGACGGGCTGATCGTCGCGCATTAGGCGCCCGAAAAGGCTTACCCGCTCACGACGACGATCGCCCGTTAACGGCTCGCCTAATCGAACCCGTCGGCGAGGAACTTTGCCGCCAGCGCGCAGTGCAGGGCGACGCCGCGGGCCATCGTCGCCTCGTCGATCGTCATCTTCGTATTGTGGAGCGGCGGGTTGGTGTCGGGGTTGCTGCCGTCGGGCGCCACGCCGATGAACGCCATCGCGCCCGGCACCGCTTGCAAAACGTAGGAGAAATCCTCCCCGCCCATCATCGGCGCGGGCATCGTGTGCCACGCCGCGTCGCCGTTCAGCGCGGCGATCTGGCCCTGCATCAGCGCGGTCGCGCGCGGATCGTTCATGGTCACCGGATAGCCGGCTTCGATCTCGATCTCGGCGGTCATTCCGTGCGCGGCGGCGATATGCTCGGCGATCTGCCGGAACCCGTCGCGCATGATGGCGCGCGTCGCCTCGGACAGCGTGCGCAGCGTGCCGCTTATCTTCACGGTGTCGGGCACGATATTGTGCGCCGAGCCCGCGTTGATCTGCGTGATCGAGAGCACCGCCGGATCGCTGACCGGAACGCGGCGCGCGAGGAAGGTCTGCAGCGCGCCGACGATCTCGCACGCCACGGGCACCGGATCGCGCGTGTCGTGCGGCATCGCGGCATGGCCGCCCGCGCCGCGGATCGTCGCGTAGAGCGTATCGGTCGAGGCGAGCAGCGGCCCGGCGCGGCCGACGAAGCTTCCCGCCGGCGCGTTGGGGGAGATGTGCAGCGCGAACGCCGCCTCGGGCCTGGCGACGTCGAGCAGCCCGTCCTCGATCATGTGGCGGGCGCCGTGATACCCCTCTTCGCCGGGCTGGAACATGAAGACGATCGTGCCGGGCAGATCGTCCTTGCGCGCACACAGCGCCCGCGCCGCGCCCGCCAGCATCGCCGAATGCGCATCGTGCCCGCAGGCGTGCATCGCATTCGGCACGGTCGAGGCGAAGGCGAGCCCGGTTTCCTCGGGCATCGGCAGCGCGTCCATATCGCCGCGCAGCAGCACGGTGCGCCCGTTGTCGCGCCCGCCGCGCAGGATGGCGACAAAGCCGGAGGTGCTCTTGCTGTCGTGGATCTCGAGCGGAAGATCGGCGATCGCGGCCTTCAGCTTGGCGGTGGTGCGGTCGCAGTGCAGGCCGATTTCGGGGTCGGCATGGATCGCACGGCGCAGCTCGATCACCTCGTCGATGCCGGCTTCTGCGGCGGCGCTCCAATCGGTCGCCAGATCGGTCATCCCGTCCATCACTTCATCTCCTTGCGAGGATTACAAACGCCTCAACCAATCAAAAGCCCCGCCAGCGCCGCCGACATCAGATTGGCGAGACTCCCCGCCGCCAGCGCGCGCAGGCCGAGCTTGGCGATCATCGGGCGCTGGTTGGGTGCCAGGCTGCCGGTCGCGGCCATCTGGATCGCGATCGACGAGAAATTGGCGAACCCGCACAGCGCAAACGTCACCACCGCGCGGGTGTGG
>JALYTP010000189.1 GCA_030854225.1 Pseudomonadota bacterium | reverse complement strand
AAACGGATCAGACCTTATGCCGCGAACTTTAGATTCACGTGACTAGACTGATGGTGTGGACGGCGCTCTGTTTGGCAGTTGATTCGGGAGAACCTGCTGCGAAGCTGTGATCGTTGTCGAAGCAATCCAGCACAGGAGCACGGTCCATGAGTAAATTACCAGTCGATTTGTCGTCTGTCACCACGGTTGGCCTCGATCTGGCCAAGCATGTGTTCTTCATCCACGCCGTCGATGCGCAGGGCCAGGTAGTCTTTGCAAGGGAAGTTCGCCGTCGCGACCTTCTCTCTTTCTTCGCCTCGCTGCCCCCGTGTCTGGTTGGCGTGGAGGCGTGCAGTTCAGCCCACCATTGGGCGCGCGAACTAACGGCATTGGCACACGATGTCCGCCTGATCCCGCCGGCCTACGTAAAGCCATACGTCAAGCGGCAGAAGAACGATGCCGCTGATGCGGCCGCGATCTGCGAAGCCGTGACACGCCCCTCGATGCGCTTCGTCAGGGTCCGGTCCATCGACAACCAGGCGGCGCTAATGCACCATAAGGTACGCGAGATGCTGGTGCGCCAACGTACCCAGATCCTCAATGGTCTGCGCGGGCATCTTGCCGAGATCGGGATCATCGCCGCGCAAGGCCCGGTTAACGCACGCGCACTTGCCGACCTTTTGCGCAGAAGCGATGCGTCCATCGCTCCGGCCGTGGCCACGGCATTATTGCCACTGGTCACACAGCTCGAGCATCTCGATGCTGAGATCAAGGAGGCCGATGCCGCCATCGCCAGGTTGGCCAAGGCCGATCCAGTGGCGAGTGCGCTGATGTCGATCCCGGGTATCGGTCCGGTCACGGCCTCGGCGCTGGTTGCCAGCGTGGGCGATCCGTCCGGCTTCTCGGGACCACGGCAGTTCGCCGCGTTCCTGGGCCTGGTTCCACGGCAGAGCTCGTCGGGCGGTAAACCCCGGCTCGGGCGTATCTCGAAGATGGGCAATGCTTATCTGAGAAAGCTGCTGGTCGTGGGCGCGCACGCTGTGCTCTATCATCGCGCGCGGCATGTTGATCCACTCCGCTGCTGGGCGCAAAAGCTGATGGAGACTAAGCCGTTCAAGCTGGTCGCCGTGGCCGTCGCCAACAAGCTTGCCCGTATCGTCTTTGCGGTAATGACGACCGGCACATCCTATCGCGCAGCCAAGGCCTGAACGTCCTTCAGGCCCTCGCATAGCGCTCCACAATCTCCGGTGACCATGAGGTGATGCGACACAACCGGATATAATCTGCCAAGCCCGAGGTGCTGTCTGCGCAGCAAAGCGCGGTAGACTGAGAGGGGCCACCAGATCAGCGGACAAACATCAGGGCCAGTGGATAAACCCCACGCTCAAAGGCCGGAGACATGACCGCACCCGCGACCGTCGCCATGCCAATTATCACCCTTGATCGCAGGGCGCCGTCCAGACATGACAGCACCGCGCAGCTCGACCATCAGCCCGAGATCGGGATAGGCCGCGCGCGTGCGCTCGCCCGCCGGGCCGATCGGCGCGACCACCAGACGGCGGTTGACCTTCGCGCGGTGGTGCATCCGCGCGGTATTTTCCTGCCCGACATAGCAACCCTTGGCGAAGCTGACGCCGTTCAGCTCGCGCGCGTTGCATTCGAGCCAGAGCGTTTGCCCATCGCCAAGTTCGGCGCGGCCTTCGGTCACGCCGAGCGACAGGCGATGCGCGCGCCAGCCGCTCGCCGGCTCTCCCGGCGCCGCAATCCAGCGGCGGCCGAGCGCCGCAAGGCGCGGATCGGGAACGCCGTCATCGCCTTCGCGCGCCCAATGCACCGCCAGATCCGCCACCGGGTCGATCGCGATCGCACGGCGCAGCCGGTACATCGCCAGCCGCCGCGCCAGCGCCTCCGCCGCCTCGACCTCACAATCGATCAGCACCGCGTCGCCGTCCGCCCACACCAGAAAATCGAACAGCGCCTTGCCCTGCGGGGTGAGCAGCCCGGCCCAGACCGGCAACGACCCGCTCACGTCGTTGGTGAACAGTCCCTGGAGGAACCCGCGCACGTCCTCCCCCGACAGGCGGATGAGCGAGCGATCGGCGAGGGTGGTGGCGGGCATGGCCCCAAGTTAATGCGCGCCTGGCCGAATCCCAACCCCGCTGGCGATTTGTGCGCGCGGCGATTAGGCAGGGCCGATGACCGAGCGCCTGACGATCCGCCGCCCCGACGATTGGCACGTCCATTTGCGCGACGGCGATATGCTGCGCGCGGTCGTGCCCTATACCGCGCGGCAATTCGCCCGCGCGATCGTCATGCCCAACCTTTCACCGCCGGTCACGAGCGTCGCGGCGGCTCAGGCGTACCGCGCGCGCATCCTCGACGCGCTGCCCGAGGGTACGGATTTCACGCCGTTGATGACCTTCTACCTGACCGACGATGCCGACCCGGCGGAGATCGCGCGCGGTTTTGCGGACGGCGTGTGGGTGGCGTGCAAGCTCTACCCGGCCAACGCGACGACCAATTCCGCCCACGGCGTGAGCGATATCCGCGCGCTGACGCCGACGCTCGAAGCGCTCCAACGGATCGGGATGCCGCTGCTGATTCACGGCGAGGTGACCGACCGCGACGTCGATATCTTCGACCGCGAGGCAGTGTTCGTCGACCGTATCCTCGCGCCGCTGGTGCGCGACTTTCCCGCGCTCAAGATCGTGCTGGAGCATATCACTACGGCGGAGGCGGTCGATTTCGTGCGCGCCGCCGGGGCGAATGTCGCCGCGACGATCACCCCGCAGCATCTCCTCATCAACCGCAACGCGCTGTTCGATGGCGGCCTGCGCCCGCACGCTTACTGCCTGCCAGTGGCGAAGCGGGAACAGCACCGGCTGGCGGTGCGCGCAGCGGCAGTATCGGGGTCGGCGAAGTTCTTCCTGGGCACCGACAGCGCGCCGCACGGTGTCGCACGCAAGGAGGCGGCGTGCGGGTGCGCCGGCATCTTCAACGCGCCGTTCGCGCTGGAAAGCTATGCGAGCGTGTTCGACGCGGAAGGCGCACTCGACAAGTTCGAGGGCTTCGCGTCAGAACATGGCCCGCGCTTCTATGGTTTGCCGCTCAACGAGGGGACCGTGACGCTGGAACGCGGCACCGTCGCGGTGCCCGCGATGATCGGCGAAGGGGAGTTAGCGGTCGTGCCGTTCCATGCGGGCGAGACGTTGGGGTGGCGTCTGGTGGCTGACGGCCGATGATGTAGCCAGACGGCACAATGGGCGCCGTCCCCGCTGAACGTCGATCTACTCGCCGCGATTCTTCGCACGAGATGCATCGTGGTTCGATCGGTCGCCACGATCAATCCTCCGTGCGCGTCTTCACCTTGTTGGGGAGCGCCTTGCCCTTGGTGCGCCGCGACGGCACCTGCACCGGGTTCTTCTTTTTCCACGCCGCCCAGGTCATCGGGCCGTCGGGCGTGTCGATGATCGTGTCGTCGATGCTCATGGAGTAGGGTTTAGCACCGATGGCCCGTCACGGGCAAAGCCCGTGATGTCGGACGCGGCTCGCGCCGCGCCGCCCGGCCGGCTTCGCGCGAGTCAGACGGGTGTGGCCGCCAGCCGCGCTTCAGCTAAAACGGAAATATCTTGCCCTTGTGCGAGAATTTCATGTAGCCGATGTTCACGCCCTGCCGCCAGCCGACGCCCAGCCGGATCGGGATCAGCACGATGTTGCCGCGCCGCAGATACGACGCCGAGAACCCGCCGACGACATACAATCGCCCCTCGCCCGCCGGGAAGCGCTTGAACAGATCCTCCGTGTCGTACAAATTGTAGACCAGCACGAACACCTTGCTCGCATCGCCGCCGATGTCGAAGCCGACCGACGGGCCGGTCCAATGCACCGGCATCTGCCCCTCGACCTTGTGGAACAGCGTGCCCCCGCCATAGCGCAGCCCGATCGCGATCGCGCCGCCCGCCTCGCGCCCGGCGATATAGGCGTTGGGGCGGCCCTGCTCCTTCAGCGTGCGCTCGATGATCCCGGCAAGCCCGGCGGCGCCCTTGCCGAACGTGCCCTCGGCGGCGCTCAGCACCTCCTCATGGTTGAACGTGTCCCCCTCGGCAGCCGCGGCATTGGCCTGCGCGCGCGCGTCATCGGCGGCCGGCTGCGGCGCCTGATAGGGTTGGGGCTGGTAGGGCTGGGATTGATAGGGCTGGGACGGATAAGGTTGCGGCGAATAAGGCTGCGGCTGGCTCTGCGCGGGTTCGGAC
>JALYTP010000188.1 GCA_030854225.1 Pseudomonadota bacterium | reverse complement strand
CGCGAACGGCCCGGGCGGCGCATCCACCAGGCGCGCGCCGAGCAGCGCCACCGTCTCGCACCGGGCAACGTCGATCGCCGCGCCATGCTCGGCCATCTGCGCCTCGAGCGCGGTGAGCCATTCGGCATCGGGGGAGCGCCCCGCCTGATGCGCCTCGGCGAGCAGGCGGTTGCGCGCGCGCATCGCCGCTTCGTAGCGATTGCTGTGCACCGCATGCGCCGGATCGAGCGCCAGCGTCAGCCGGTCGAGGAAGCGCCGACGCTCGCTCGCCGGCTCCATGAACAGCCGGTCCATCGCCGGGGTCAGCCACAGGATCGTCAGCCGCTCGGCCAGCGCGGTGGCCGCCGCCGGCGCACCGTTGATGCGGATCAGCCGCCGCTCGGTCGCCGGTGGCCGGCTGCCGGTGCCGATCTCGGTCGCATCGATCAGGTGCGCCGCCACGCCGAACCCGCCCGGCCCGCTTTGCCGCGCCATCTCGCCGAGCGCCGCGCGCCGCGGCCCGCGACCGGGCGCGAGCAGCGACACCGCCTCCAGAATGTTGGTCTTGCCCGCGCCGTTCTCCCCCGTCAGCACGACGAAGCCGGGCCCCGGCGCCACCGCCAGCGCGGCATGGTTGCGGAAATCGGTGAGGATCAGGCGCGACAGCATCGCGCCCGCCTTAGCCGGGTTTGCGGGCCGGCGTCAGCCTCAGGCGGCGATCTTGTCGGGCACGGTCGCGGCGGCGGCGGCTTCCTCGCGCCGCTGGCTCAGATACGAGGCCATTGCCGGGCCGAGTTCGCGCTGCGCCTTCAGATAGGCGGCGGGCTCGCGCAGGCCGAGGCGCTGGCGCGCGGTATCGAGCGGCTCGGCCAGCAAGGCGAGATAGTCTTCGCCCGAAATCCACTTGGCTCTTTTGCCGCGCCGATAACCCTCCCACACCGCCTTGGCGAACAGCGTGTTGCCCGTCACGCGCAGGCTCTTGAGCGCCGCCGCGCCACCAATGAACGCCCAGCCCAGCCCGCCGACCTGCGCATAGCTGAACGCGACCAGCGCCGCCTCGCCCAGGCTCTCGTCAGCCTTGTAGCCGGTGAGGACGTGCCAGAGATCATGCGTGTCGCGAATGCGGCGGCCGAACCAGGCATAGGGATGCGCCATATCCTCCTCGGCATTGATCCGGCTGACATCGGCGAGCCCGTCGGCCGAATAACCGGTCGATTCGAGGAAATGACGATAGGCCGCGCCCACCGTGCGGGGCGCGAAGTGCGCGGCATAGCCAGGCGCCGCCAGCACCTGCGCCAGTTCCTGGCGCTCATACGCCATCCGCCCGCCCTCCTGCGTGGCGATGAAGCGCGCATAGTTCATCGGCGCGTTGCCGACGTTGAGCGCGCGCATGATGCGAAACACCTGCGTCGTGTCGTCGCCATTCGCCATCAGCTTCTTGATGCCGTCGAACGCGGTGCGCCAGTCGCGGCGCCCGGTCGTGCCGGGAAAGGGGGGAAGTCTGGTGCTCATCGTCGTTCCTTACTGACAATAGTGTTAGTAAGTGGTGAAAGGCACGCCGTCAAGCATCGCCTGCGCGCGGTCGCCCGGCAGCGCGGCCCGCGATGGCGATCCCCGCCACAGCCATCATTGAAATTCGCGCGCCAGCCAATCGACGAACGATGGTGCGGTCTGGTGTCGCGGCCACAGGATCCAATAATGTTCGGGGCCTTCGACGACATGCGCGAACGGCGCGATCAGCGATCCGGCATCGACCTCGTCCGCGAAGAGCACGGGCGACAATAGCCCGACGCCCAACCCCTTTTTGGCGGCGTGCGCGACCAGATCCTGCGTGGGATAGGTGGTCGATGCAAAGGTCGGTTGCGGATCATGGCATGCCGCCGTCGCCAGCCAATTGGCCCATCGCGGATCGGGCAGAAGCGGCAGCGCCAGCATCGCCGCGATGCTCCGGTCGGGCAGATGCGACGCAAGTTGCGGGCTCATCATCGGGGTGCCCGAAACCGGCATCAGCGCTATCGACGAATAGCCCGGCCAGGGGCCCGTGCCGCTGCGGATGGCAATGTCGAAGGCGCCGGACGTGCGCAGTTCCTCGCTCACATCCAGCACGATCGGGGTCGCCGCCGGCAATCGCTCGTACCGGCCGAGCCGCGGGATCAGCCAGCGCGTGGCAAAGCTTGGAGTGCAGGTAAGCCTGATGCCGGCGGGCGTGCCGCGGCAATCATCGACGGCACGGTGAAGGAGCGTGATCGCCTCATGCGCCTTCGCGCCAAGCGTCACCCCCGCATGCGTGAGCGTGACGCGCGGCCCGTTGCGGTGGAACAGGGCGATCCCGAGCAGGTGCTCGAGCGTGCGCACGCGCAGGCTGACGGCTGCGGGGGTGATCCCCAGCTCGTCCGCCGCGCGCGTAAAGTTGCCGAGCCGGGCACACGCCTCGAACACTTTGAGCGATTCGAGGGGCGGCAGGGATCGATGCATGCGTCATTTTAAGCGCAGCTTGTCGTAACCCGCAACAAACGTCGTTTTTGGGCGGGCGTGATGCCGGCTAGTAAGCGGGGATGACGAACGATCGATCCGCCGCTTTCCGCATCACTCGACGGATCTTCGGGTTGGGTGCGTTGTCGATCGTCAGCGGCGCGGTCACCATGGCCGGGGCCCGCGACCTGGTGTTGATCGACGCGCCCAGCAACCTCGGGCTTCGGCCATTGCACCCGGGCCATATTCCCGGCGCCTGGCGCGCGCCCGACGCGCTACGGGCGGCAGGCCTCGAACGGGCATTGCCGTTTCGACACATCGAACGTCTCGCGCGCCCCGATTATCATGCCGACGCGCAACCCGGGTCGCGCATCCGCAACGGCGTCGCGATCCGGCGGTTCAGCGAACGACTGGCGCGGGCGGTGGGCACGGCATTGCGGTCCCGCCAATTCCCCCTGGTCATCGGCGGCGACTGCAGCGTCCTGCTCGGTTGCCTATACGGCGCCGGATCGCGCGGTGCGGTGGGGCTGATCCATGTCGATGGCCACAGCGATTTCTTCCATCCCGGCAATTACGATTCGGCCAGCCGCCTCGGGTCGGCGGCGGGAATGGACCTGGCGCTTGCCACCGGGCGGGGTGAGCCGTTGCTCGCGCGGTGGCGTGGAGGGCCGCTGGTACAAGACGCGTATGTCACGCAAATCGGCGAGCGCGATGAGCTAGACCCCGATTACGCCTACCCAGATATCGAGCGCACGGAAATCCGCCGTATTCCGGTTCGCAAGGTCTTGAACCAGGGCATCGCGCGAACGGTCGCGACCGCGCTCGCGCCGGTGAACGGGCAACGGCGCCCCTTGTGGCTGCATGTCGATTGCGATGTTCTCGATCAATCGGTGATGCCAGCGGTGGATTCGCCGGGCACCCCAGGCCTCGATTTTGGCCAGCTTGCCGAATTGATCGCGCGCTTTCTCGCGTCGGGGCGGCTGATCGGGATCGATGTAACCATCTTCGATCCCGATCTCGATCCAACGGGCGCCTACGCCGCCGCGCTGGTCGCGTGCCTACGCCGTGCCTTGGGCTCCGCCTTCTCCTAGCGGCCTGACGGCGCTGGAGAAGCGCGCGTTGCGGGTCTTTTTGATTCGACCCGGACGAGTTTCATGCCGATTGCTCCAGAATGGCGGACATCGGCATGCCCCGGCGTGCCGGCCGGAGAGACCGAATCCTACACCCGCATCGGCATCAAGACGTAGAGCGCCGGCGATTTGTCATTCTCGCGAATCAGCGTCGGCGCAGCCGGGTCGGCGAGGTGGACCTCGACCGTGTCGCCTTCGATCTGGCCGAGAATATCGAGCAGATAGCGGCTGTTGAACCCGATCTCGAAGCCTTGAGCGGCGTATTCTCCCGGCACTTCCTCCGCTGCGGTGCCATTTTCGGGACTCGTCACCGACAGCGTGATCTTGTCACGATCGAGCGCCATCTTCACCGCGCGGGTCTTTTCGGTCGCGATGGTCGACACACGGTCGACCCCTTCCTCGAAACTGCGCGGATCGATCTTGAGGATCTTGTCGTTTCCGGTCGGAATCACGCGGCTGTAATCGGGGAAGGTGCCGTCGATCAGCTTGGAGGTCAGCAGCGCCTGGCCGAGATCGAAGCGGATCTTGGTCGGCGACAGCGACACGCCGACCGAGCCGTCGATCTCGTCGAGCAGCTTGCGCAGTTCAGCGACGCATTTGCGCGGGATGATGACATCGGGCATCCCCTCCGCGCCGTCGGGCCGGGGCAGCG
>JALYTP010000187.1 GCA_030854225.1 Pseudomonadota bacterium | reverse complement strand
CCGATCGACCGCACCGTCAGCCGCGCCGCGATGCTCGCCGATATCGCGCGGCGCGAGGCGTGGGACAATGGCGACGGCAATGCCTGGATGCTCCCGCTCGGCGCATTGCTCGCCGCCAACGGGGTGAATATCGTGCCGCCGCTCCACCCGGCCGACTCCAATCGAAAGACCGTGAAATGACCCCGATCGACCGCCGCGCCTTTATCACCGCCGCCGCCGCGATCGGCGCCTCGCTGGCGTGGAGCGGCCGCGCCCGCGCCTCGACCCTGCCGTGGCACGAGCGCCGCGATCTGTATCCCGATGGCGTCGCCTCGGGCGATCCCGAACCCGACAGCGTGATCCTGTGGACCCGGCGCCCGTTCGACACCGGCGACCGCGCCGCGCTGACCGTCGAGATCGCGCTCGATCCCGCGTTCCGCCGCGTCGTCTCCACCGCGCACGCGCCGGTGCTGGCCGCCGCCGACTGGACGTGCCGGGTGCTGGCCGCGGGGCTGAAACCCGCGACGATCTATTGGTACCGGTTCGTCGACGAAACCGGCGCGGGCAGCCGGATCGGCCGCACCATCACCGCACCGCGCGACGCCGATCCCGCCACGGTGCGCTTCGCCTTCGTCTCGTGCCAGAGCGTCAACGAGGGCAAGCAGAACGCGTATCGCCGCATGATCTGGGAAGACGAGCGCGCGCCGGCCGACAAGCAGCTGAGCTTTGTCCTCCACCTCGGCGATTTCATCTACGAGATCGTCGAATATCCCGACGAGGTGGCGCACCGCTACGACCGGACGATCTACGACATCGGTAAGGTGCCCGACGGGCGAAAGATCGGCAATTTCCATGCCCCGACCAACGTCGCGGGCTACCGGATGGTCTACCGCGCGCACATCGCCGACCCCGACATCCAGGACGCGCGCGCGCGCTGGCCGTTTGTGTGCATCGGGGACAATCACGAATTTTCGTGGCAGGGCTGGCAGAGCTTCATCCAGTATAACGGCAAGGCGGAACCCGCGCAGAAACTGCGCGTCGCGGCGAACCAGGCGTGGTGGGAATATATCCCCTCGCGCGTGGCAAAGGCGTCGGGCGCCGGGCTGGCGGCGTTCGATCCGCCCAGCGTGGTCGATGCCCCGATCGACAAGCTCGATGCCCACGGGCTGGGCGACGAACCGAACAACCTGACCGCGCTGGCCAGCATGACCGCCTATCGGGCCGTGCGGTACGGGCGCCATGTCGATCTGATCATCACCGACCTGCACAGTTATACGATGCAGGACCCGACCGCGCGCGCCGAGGCGGATGCGTTCGCCCTGCCCGATTTCCCGTTCATGATGCCGCAGGAAGTGCTGGAGGTGCTGGATGCGGGGCGCGGCTATGCCGATGGTCATCCGCCCGCCGAGATTGCGGTGGGGGCGACGACGGCCGCCAATTTCCGCAAGGACGAACCGGTCTATACCGTGCTGGGCAGCGTCCAGAAGGAGTGGTTCAAGCGCCGGCTCGCCGTGTCGACGGCGACGTGGAAGATCTGGGCGGCGACCAACGGCACGCTCGACATCCGCATGGATCCGCAGAACCTGCCCGCCGGGCTGACCAAGCCGTGGCCGGGCAAGGGCTACGCCACCTTCGGCGGCGGCGATTTCAGCGCCGCGCTGACCGAACGCGCCGAAATCTACGATCTGGTGCGCGATGCCGGCATCGCCGGGTTCGTCACCGTATCGGGCGATCGCCACAGCTTCTGGGCGGGTTATGCCGCCAAGGCCCTGCCGCCCGAAAAGTTCGAGCCGGTCGGCGTGACGTTCATCGGCGGATCGATCTCCGCCGCCGGCATGGCCGAGGCGCTGGAACACGGCCTGAAGAAAAGCCCCATCCGCGCGATCTACACGGTCGATCGGCCGGGCGAGCCGGCCGAGGCGACGATCAACATGTCGATCAAACGCGGCGTCGCGAGTGCGCTGGAATATGCCAGATCGGGCGACCTGAACCGCGCCCACGCGCTCACCAACCCCGACGTGTCACCGCATCTCGAATTCGTCGACATGGGCGGCCACGGTTATTCGGTCGTCACCGCCGGCGCCGACGCGATCGAGACCGAATTCGTCTGCATCCCGCGCCCGATCGCCCGCGCGACGACACCCGATGGCGGACCCTTGCGCTACCGCGTCGCGCACCGCGCCGTACGCTGGGCCGCAGGCGCGCGCCCGGTCCTGACGCAGCATGTGATCGAAGGGGATCCCCGGACGTCGGTTTGACCGTAACGCAGGCTCAGCCGGACCAAGAAACAACGATCGTTCCGGGGCATAGCAGAGCATTGTTCGGCACGCAGCAAAGCATCTGCGGTCGATCTCCGCTGAATTGGCGCCATCGGGACCTCGGGAGGATCAAGGGATGCACCGTGCAGCGAGCGCGCAGCCGGACGATCGCGAGGTGCGGCGGTACGTCGCGGCTTACTTCATGTCGCTGGACGATCTGGCGCAAAGCTGCGGCGCGAGCGTCGCGGAAACGGAGCAGCTGATCGCGGCGGGCTGCGCGCCGGGGCGGATCTATGCGTTCGACCGCGCGCATGGCTGGTGGAGCGCGCTCGGCGGATATCGATCGGGCCACGCCGGCGCGCCGCCTGTCGGCCATGACGATCATTATTCGCCGGCCGCTGCGTGGTGGCTGCGGCGCGCCGTCCTGGGCCGGCGCCAGGGCACCTCCATCGACGCCAGCGCGGCGCTGAACCGCGACATCTTTGGGCGCGATTTCGGCGCGGCGCTGGCCGCGACACCGGAAGCTCCAGTGGCGTTTCCCCACTGCTTCGATATCGCGGGCGCGATCGATCGCGAAGCTGCACTCACGCAGGCGAGCGACGAATGGGATGCGTGGCTGGACGGCGGTTATGCGGTGTGCCTGCGCATCTTCACGGGCGAGACCTGCGTACGCAAGGAATCGCTCGGCGCCGCCCTGAAGCGGCACGTCGCCGCCGCTGAGGCATCACCGCTATCGAGCGATCAGGTGATCGGGATGTGCGAACGGCTGGCGCAGCTGATGTTGCCGTTTTCACCGTGGGAGCGCGCGCACTGCACGCCGGGGGTGACGATCGATCGGCTGCTCGACGCATTGTCGCTCGGCCGCGAACTACCCTATCACGCGCCTTCGGGTTGAGGCGCGCCGGCGGCTACTGACGGGGGCAGGACGCGGGCAGCACCGGTTTCGGCCCTGCGCCCATCCCCGGCGTCCAGCCGCTACGCGCGAGCAATGCGTGCGGGTCGCTCATCCGGATGATGTCGCTGAGCGCGCGGCATTTGTCGGTCGCGTGATTGAAATAGGATCGCGCGATGCGGTAACCGACCCAATAGCCCAGATCACCGGGATGCTCGGCATTGCCGGGGCCGTGCCACAACCAGTCGTCGAGCGTGGTGCCGTCCATCTCGGCTTGGAATTTGGTCTCGATCTCGCGTTCGCGACCCAGCGTCCAGCGCTTGAACTGGTAATTGCCGACATCGCCGGAAATCACCTCCCCGACCAGCTCGGCACCACCCTCCACCAACGACACGAACAACACGGTGGGCTTGACCGGATCGGTCTGCGCGGCAGGCTGCTGGATATGGGCATATTCGTGCGCGATCAGATGGACGAAGCGCGATTCGACATCGGGATCGAGGTACGGCGCAGCGCACAGCGTTTCCAGGCCCATCACCACGCCGGCCTGATTGGTCGTGCCGCCGGTATTGCCGCGCCCGATCGCGATCGTCACCGGCGGAAAACGCGCCGGGGGATAGACCGCCGCCAGCCGCGCGAGCGCCGTCGTCAGCCGCCGCCTGATGCCCGGCAAGACGGCGGCGCACCTGCGCGCGCCATCATAGATCGCCGGGTTCTTCTCGATCGCCGCCTGCAGGGTCACTCCGGTGATCTTCCGGTCGCGCGCGAAGCCGTGCAGCGCATCGGACCCGGCATCGAGATACGACGTCTGAAGATCCTGCGCGGTCGGCTTGCCGTGGGCGCGATCATAGACCGCGAAGAACCGATCGACATCGCGCGTCAGGATGGTGACGTGCGGCGGCGCGGCATAAGCCGGTGGCGCGAGGGCCGCCGCGACCACCCCGATCAGTAGCGCCAGAACCGGGCGCCATACGGGGGTGCATTTCCTGGTCATGACCGAGCGGTTCCTTGCGTGCACGAAAGTGTATCGCCGGGATCGAGCGTGCCGCCGGCGCCGCGGTGCGACCAGTCGACCGTCAACTTGCCCGCCGTCAGGCCATAGGTGAA